>CAZYXQ010000057.1:0-601 GCA_964651235.1 uncultured Gammaproteobacteria bacterium | reverse complement strand
AGTCATAGAACAAAAGACGGGATTGTTTTTTTATTCACAATCAGCTGATTGTATTAATGCGACGCTTGAAAGATTCGAAAAAATATCATACAATCTAAGGCATACAACAGGTTTATTTGGAAAAAAACAAATTTTGAAATTTTCGAAAACCAGTTTTATTAAGCAACTAAAAACACTGTTATCAATTTCTTTTGATTAATGAACTAACATATGAAAGCAGTAATATTTGCCGGTGGTACAGGTACTCGTTTATGGCCATTGTCAAGAAAAAAATCACCAAAACAGTTTGAAAAACTAATTGGTGACAAATCAACACTCCAGCTTGCAGTAGAGAGACTTTTACCCGATTTTACCTATAAGGACATATACATATCAACAAATATTAATTATAAAGACATTATTTTAAAACAGCTTCCTGAAATTCCGAAAGAAAATTTTTTCTTTGAACCAGAAAAAAAGGATGTCGGACCGGCAATCGCACTTGTAATGGGAGCTCTTAACCGTAGTTTTCCGCATGAACCGGTTGCAATATTATGGAGTGATCATTTGGTAAAACAGGTTAAATTATTTCGAAAAATATTATCGGTCTCAAGTGAATATA
>CAZYXQ010000056.1:0-6723 GCA_964651235.1 uncultured Gammaproteobacteria bacterium | reverse complement strand
TCTCTCCTCATCTGAAGCAATACCCCTAAATCCGACATGTGATTGGCCTGCAAAAAACAAACCTTCTCCCACACCTGCTGATAGAAGGAAGTGTTTCTCACCACCGGTAAGATAAAAAGTGTCCGTTATTTTATCAACCGCAGCGGTTGACTGTTTTAATATTATCTGTAAACTTGAGTTTGTCACGATTGCTTTTCCTTCTTCGGTTGCAAGAAAATCCTCAACATCCTGTGTAATAGTGGTAAGTCCGAGATGATATTTACGAGCACGTTTCGCAAAATTATGCAGATAGGCGCCTGAATCTTTATGTTTTATCAGATACCAGGCTTCATCTACGATCAGTACCCGTTTTTTAGACTCTCCTCTTCTTACCGTATTCCAGATATAATCTAACACTATATACATGGCAACCGGACGCAGATTTTCTTCAAGATCCCGTATACCAAAAACAGTAAAGTGATTTTTTATATCAAAATTTGATTTCTGGTTGAAGATTCCAGCTGCAGATCCCATAACAAATTTCTCAAGTCGCCCTGCCATCTCTTTTGCCTCAGGTGTTTCCATCCCCATGAAAATTTTGTATAAATCTTCAAGCAGTGGAGCCTCATTCTTAAAAGTTGTCGGATCCTGCGTAATCCCTTTTTCACGGTATGTCAAAACAAGTGCCCGGTCAAGTAAAGCGTCTTGTGCCGGAGTAATATCACCCATAATAACCTTCATGAGAGAATGAAGATCTAGAATTTTGTTTGATAATTCATCTGGTTCTGGATGTTCAGCCGTCAGATCAAATGGATTAATCTTATACTGCGACGTGGTGGAAAATACAACAAACTCACCACCCATTGTCTCAGTCAGCTTTTTATATTCATTTTCAGGATCAATAATCATTACTTCAACATCCATCATAAGAAGCCGTAATGCTTCAAGTTTCACAAAAAAGCTTTTTCCTCCACCTGATTTTCCTAAAATTACGGAGTTTGCATTCTCAAGAGTAAACCGATCAAATATGATAAGACTGCCATCATGCTGATTTATACCATACAAAATTCCTTCGTTTCTGGTAAGCGATGAGGTAGCAAACGGAAAGGTTGTGGCAAGAGAAGTAGTATCCATGTTACGCCACACACCCAGTTTGTCATAAAACATGGGAAGACAGGACTTAAAACCTTCCTCCATCTCCAAAATTGCCTGTTTTGCAACAATTAATATGGAAGAAAGAACAGAGTCAACCTGTTTGGTAACCGTTTCAAGTTCTTCTTTCGTGTCAGCCGGAATAGTAATATATAATCCAAATTGAAAAAATCGTTCAGCACCTTTGGCAAGCTCTGCCTGAAGAGAAAGAGCATCGTCAAGCGCCACTTGTACAGTTGGATCAACCACTTTACCGGCTTTTACTTCTGCTTCAATAGTTGCTTCCATCTCTGCAATTTTCCTCTTAAGCTCATCAAGAACTGATTTTGACTCGGTCGGATAAATATACATCGATAGATACAGAGGATGATCAAACGTGATGAGAGAATATAACCAATTGGCAGACACATACCGGGGATATCCTACTACATACAATGTACGATAATATTTTTCATCAATCTTAAGGTGGGTAAAATCAACCTCAATAAATGAGGGTGCAATTAGATCTTTTATTGCCACAGTTCCCTTTGCCATCACTTGTGCGACGCTCTGTACCCCTGGCGGAATATTTGTTTGTGTATTAGGCATATAACATTAAATACTTGTCATGATTACATCAGTATAACTGTCTGCAGGTCCAAGCATGCGACCTGTTGATGATGGATTATATAAATTGAAAAATAACTCGGTCAGTTCTTGTTTTTGAAGTACGGTAGCGCGTAAACCAATTTTTGCCAACAACCGAAGAAGATGATCCCGTTTTGGATACAATGCAGTTTTTGCTCGTGCGATTACATATTCCTTTTTTAAACCGGAACCCACTCCGCTTATTCCAAGTTCTAAGGGTGAAAACGGAACAACAAAGTAAAATTTTTTTTCAAGTACGGTATTTTTTTTCACTACTGTTTTTATAAACTCTTTGTAGCTTGAAAGACGGGTTTTCATAAGTTCATCTTTTTTCTGCTTCATTTTCGACTCAAGATATTCAAGATACGATGATATATCCATCTTTTTTGAAAGAATAAGAATTTGAGTTGGAAATGAAAGAGAATTGATAAGGCTCGAATACGCATAAATCGTTGAGGTTTGTTCTTCTGCAGAAAGCAACCAGAAATTAACAGCCCCTACTTCGATTACTATCGCTGCTGAAAAATCCTTCAATAGCAGCACATCATCCTTGATATCTTCAATTTCGATAAAATGTTGCGTTGATGCTTTAACAGGTGAGGTAACTTTTTGAACTGGCATAATACAAGGTTATAAAATTCACTACAACATTTCTTTTGAGATGATCTCAATGTTGTTATTCTTTTCTGTGATGTGTATATTCATTGTATCAAAAAAATAAATGTTCTTCGGATCCTTCATTTCAAACATATATTCTCCGTTTGGAAGTGGATTATATGTTGCAAATATCCCATGGGGGTTTGATTTTAGTAACCTAACCGGTTTGCCTTGCGTATCTTTTACATAGATTAAAATTCCCGGTAAACTTATATGTTTGTTATTTTTAACTTCACCGATAAAAAAAGGTTTTTTTTCTGTATGTTGAAGAATGATAGGTTGAGGTACAGCTCCTGCGGGTACTTTTTGCGTTACAACAGAAGGTGTGGGTTTTTGTCCTGATACTACCCCTCGTAATGCAGCGGTCGTTGATGCGACTGTTTTTTGTGCTTGTTGTTTTCTTATATTTGCGGTCATTGTCTGTTTTGTTGCGGCAAGATATTTTGTTAACATCTGTTGGGATTCCACATGTGCCATCACCCTATGCGGATCTGCGACATAATATAGGTTCTGGAAAATACTAATCGGAGGATTATTTTTATGAAAAAAATATTGGGTCGGCGAATTAATCCTTTTCCAGAAATTTCTTATCCATACATCAAGAGGACGATCATTTATAGGAATAAACGCTAATGCTATTCCTATCGAACCAACAACAATCCCGATTATGATATTGAGGATTGGTATTGGAAAAAGCGAATATGCGATATACCCAATTGGAGCAAAAATAACCAAATATAAAAATTGCTTGAGAGTCATAAATCCTATGAGCTTAAACTCAAAGGATGTAATCTGTCTTGGAATCGGGTGTTGCTCCATATAATCAGTATAGCGCAAATCACCTGTTCTGTAACTCAATAAAAAGACACTGCCCGAAAGAAGAACGTAGAGTAAAAAATGATAGACTTAGCGATATGTAACAGGTTTTTCTATTTGAGTAAGAATAAGAATCATTTTCCGTGATTTACGATCAACCTTCTCAATAAAGGCTTTTATCGTTGACCCGATTTTTAAGTCTTCTTTACCGGTAAGTTTACTTATGTGAACCAAACCTTCAATTCCGGGTTCAAGACGGATAAAATAACCATATCTCTCCTGACGAATAACCTCTCCCTTAACTTCTTTATCTTTGGGATATTTTTCTTCAATCGTATCCCAAGGATCCTGTGTAAGTCGTTTTATTGAAAGATTGAGCTTTAAATCATTCATGTTTTTTTCAACAACTACCACATCAATGGTGTCGCCAATTTTTGCAAAAACCGAAGGATCGGACACTTTTTGCCATGATATTTCTGAAATATGAATAAGACCCTCCACCCCCATCACTTCACAAAAAATACCAAATTCTGATACCCCAAGCACGTGAGCGGGATATGTTTTACCTACTTCGATTTTTTCGAATCCTTCAAGAAGCTCTTTCTGGGATATTTTAAGAAATGCAATCTTTTGAGAAACTACCAATCTGTTTTTTTTCTCATCAACTTCAAGTATTTTTACCTTTATTTTTTGACCATCTAATTTTTCAGGATTTTGAAGAAAGTCTTCGGTAAGTTGAATTTTCGGAATAACACCGCGAATACCCATAAAATCCACAAAGACTCCCCCTTTGCCATATTCTCCGCACACTACTTCAATTTCTTCTTCGTGTTCTTTTTTAGAAATCAAAATATCCCACTTCCCTTTTTCAAAAAACTTTCTGAGGGAAAGCACGGGAAAACCTTCTTTTGACTCTTCAGATATAATACGCGCTTGGACAGTTTCTCCTACTTTCAAATAAGGTAAGTACGTTGAAATTTCTTTTAATTCTTTTTCGCCCAAAACAGCATATGCTTTTGCACCTATGTCAAAGAGTGCTCCTTTTCTTGAAATTGAAACAATTACGGCTTCTATTTCATTTCCTTTTTTCAGTTTAACTGTTTTTGACTTTTCAAGAAGCGCCTCCATTGGATGAATTGCGTCTTTTGTTACCTCCTTTTTTTGGGTTGATTTTGTTGATTTGGTTTTTGGCATTGGTATTCTCCTTTATAGGAGATCTAATATATCAAAAAGTTGTATAAATTACAACCCGATACATCAATATTTTAAAGCTTTGCAAGCTCTTCCTTGACTTTTCCATTTATTTTCAGTACTTCTGTCATCTCCGTCTCCTGACCTTGCGGAAGTTCTTTAATTAATTCCTCAAGAACCTCTTTATGTTTCACGTTGCTGAGTTTAAGTCTATATATAAAACCCTCTTTAGGTCCAACCCCCTGATTTTTTGAAGATCTAATAAGTTCCGGTATTTTAAGTGACTGTGATTCTGCCTGTCTTAATACATCAAGCATAAGATTGCTCTTTCCTTTGTCTGACAGTTGAATGGCCATATGTATCTTCTTATCTGAAGAAAGAAGAAGCATTTCTGCTTTTTTCATTTGATCTCTGGTAATAAATTGCAATACTACATCCCGAATTTGTTTTGCAAAATATAAAGGATTGTCAGGTAAAATCCCCGCATAGGGCAGATCATAAATCACCTTTTCATCTGAAAGGGTAATCGATTGAGAATAGCTGTAGGTAAAAATATAAAAAAAGCCAGGTATCAAAAGGAGAAAGGTTAAAAGAAAAATTGCTGATTTTTTAAACATACAATTTCATATTATATCAAAATATAACCTTTTGATCCATAACTTTTTATAATGAGTAAGGTTATCTACCCTCTTGTTAAAAACTTTCCCGTATATTATATTAATCATATATATGATAAAACGGCTTTTAATGTATGGGTGTTTCGTATTTGTTTTTCTGTACGTTATTCCTCTTTCTGCATTTGCTGCAGTAAAGTTTGATCTTGTTCCTCCAAGTGGTCAACTTTCACGAGGCCAAGATGTAACATTTACTATAAATATCGATACTCAGGGTGCATCCGTCAGCACAATTCAAACCGGAATGACTTATGAGACACAATATCTTGAGTATGTGAGTGCTCAAGCCGGAGCAACCATGAATAGCGTAACGGTTGATCCTTCTCAAGGAGCTGGAAAACTGGTACTAACGGGCACAAATGCTTCCGGATATACAGGTACTGGAGTTTTTGCAACTGTCGTATTTAAAATTATCGCTACTGAATCAGGAACAACAGAACTTTGTGCATTGTGGGAAATTACTCCATCACCAACCCCCACAACACCACCTGTTGGTCCAACCACTCCACCTGTAATTCCAACAACACCGCCTCCACCACCACCCACCGCACTTCCTCAGTCGGGTTTTGAAGTTCCGAAAAATACGGCTTTAATCGCCGGAGGTGTTTTTCTGCTTGTAGCAATTAGTGTCTTTTTGTATTCTCAAAAAAACACATATACATCACAAGCGCATCATTCACACACTCATAAAAAAAACTGATCCTCTTACAAGATATAAACAACTACGGTTGTCAACCAATTTTCTTTCTACTAATATAAATATATGGGGAAATTCTTCCGCTTTAGTATTTTTATTGCAGCAATCTGTTCTATCTTCATACATATAGCTGTGGTGTTTCCGCCCAGCAATGTGTCTGCACAGGGTGTTCCTGTCCCCACTACACAACCAACCGTCTCACGAGACCCACTTCCTTGCTCTACCGCACCAGGACTTGGGAATTGTCCAACCGATCTCAATGAGGTATATAAAACAAAAAATGAAACCTGCGTCACTAGTTATGCGAAATTTATTGAGAACCCCCTTCAAAATCACTATTGGGCACTTGATGAAGAAGTAACTACGCAAGGAAAGGCAAATGAAAGAGCAAGGCAATTTATCTATTGGGTAATCAGTAAAGGATCCATTGATAATCACCCAATAATCCGAACCGTATGGATCACCACTCAAAGCGTTGCACTTTTTCTTTTTATTCTGATTGCTGCGCTTTTTGGTTTAGGACTTATCATAGGTCAGCAATCCAACTTTCAACTTAAAATCCAGGTATGGCCGATTGTTATGAAAATTGCGATAGGACTTCTGTATATTGTTTTTTCCTACGCGCTTGTCATTTTTGTAATTCAGCTTTCAGAAATACTGATGAAGTTTTTTATTGAGGTCCTGGGTGGAGAGAAGTTGTTTAATATATATTTTACCGGCTCTTCCTCACAAGAAGAAAGCTATGTAACGTTTGTCGGATGTAAAGATCTGAATTATCGGGTAAAAGAAGCCGTTAATTCAGAAATCATGCTGCTTAAAATCACTAATATTACCTATTATGTCATGGGTATCATGCTTATTCTAAGAAAAATCCTCTGGTATTGTCAACAATAAATTGAATATCAAGTACCTGATGACAAAATCAGGCGC
>CAZYXQ010000055.1:0-6812 GCA_964651235.1 uncultured Gammaproteobacteria bacterium | reverse complement strand
ATTCATTATCCTTCATGTCTGATACATCCGTATACGTTTTTGGTTTCCGTAAAAAACCGGTCAGGTCATAGACCATAACATACATAAATCTGAACATTCGATACATGAGTTGTCCTTCGTTAAACAGCAGTTTATTACGGAGTAGGGTTACTTCATGACGCAGTATTTGTTCTGTTTTGGTAAGCTCAATCAGTTTGTCTTGCGGCATTTGAAGATATACTATAACATGAAGAACAAAAATTTCAAATGTCAAAACTCAAAAGTCAAAACTAAGATTTCAAATCTGAAAAATATATAGACATTTTAGATTTACTATGTAGATTTGAGATTTGAGATTTAAAATTTGAGATTCACTCAGACCACATCCGCAAACATGCCCTCAAGCTTTTTGAAGACGCGAATGGAAAGAAAAAAGATAAGAAGACTTAAGATCACCCCGACTGCAAGACTGGGGAAGTTGGGAAGATCGGCTGCAAGCAGTATCTGGCGGTATGCATTGATAAAGACAGACATGGGATTTATCCGGAAAATCCACCGGTACTCAGACGGGAAAAACTCAGTAGCATATATGACCGGTGTTGCATAAAACCAGATAGTGATAATAAGAGTGAGGAGATACCGGACATCGCGATAGAATAAATTTGTTGCTGCCAAAAAAAGCGATACCCCATAGGTAAATATAAACTGCAACATAAATAAGGGAACAAAAAGCAACATATAAGGAGTAAACGGAATTCGATACCACACTAGAAGAAGCAGGAATATGAGAGTGGAAAGGATAAAATCAAATACTTTTGCAAGAAGTGCAGAAAAGATCAGTATTTCACGGGGAAAATAAATTTTTTTAATAAGCGATGCGTTTTCAACCAACTCTTCTGTGGCATTTTGCAGTGAGTTGGCAAAAAATAGCCAGGGAAGTAAGCCTGCATATAGGTATACGGGGTAGGGGACACCAAGATCACTCACCCGCATGACTTTTGAAAACACAAAGCTCATGATAAGCATCTGGAAAAAAGGATTTAATACCACCCAAAAAAACCCCAAAAATGACTGCTTATACCGGGCTTTTATCTCCTTCTCAGTAAGATATTTTATTAATTCCCAGTGTTTTATGATGATCATATAAATTAAACTCAAATGTCAAAACTGAAAAATTCAAAAATTCAATTCAAAACCAAAAAGTTTATATTTTTTAGTTTCAGCTTTGACCTTTGAGTTTTGAACTTTGACCTTCCTCCCTATACTTTTTTATTCCTTCTTCCGCCTTCCCGTCAAATATGCATTTCCCGTGTTCCAGATATATCACCCGCTCGCAAAACTCCTTTACCTTATCCATGGCGTGTGAGACATAAACAATCGTCGTCCCCCTTTTTTTAAACTCTTCCATTTTATCCATGCATTTTTTTTGAAATCCTTCATCACCAACGGCCAGAATTTCATCCACAAGCAATATTTCGGGATCTGTAAAGACGGCGACAGCAAATGCAAGCCGCATATACATGCCGGATGAATAATATTTTAAAGGAGTATCGATAAAATCCTTCACTTCTGCAAAGTCCACAATCTCGTCAAATTTTTGTTTGATATAAGCCTCTTTTAATCCGAGTATCACACCGTTTAGAAAAATATTTTCCCTTCCGTTTAATTCCGGATGAAACCCTGCTCCAAGCTCAATTAACGGAGCAACTTTTTTTGATACCTTGATGGTACCGGTAGTAGGGGAGGAGACTCCAGCTATGAGTTTGAGAAGTGTTGACTTGCCCGCTCCGTTTTTGCCGATAATTCCGACAATTTCACCCTTTCCTATCTCAAAAGAAAGACCATTTAATGCGTGTATGCGCTCCAAGGTTTTCTGTTTTCGAAAAAGGGCCTGTACCAGTTCCTTCACTGTTCTCTGGTGTTGGAAATAAAAGTATTTATGGACCGAATGAGCCGAAATAACAGACATAGGTTTAATTGTAGCAAAAAATTGCTATTATTTCATATAATAGAGCCATGCAATTAATTATCCTCGCGGCTGGAAAAGGCGAACGTCTGAAACACCATACCGCTTCTTTTCCGAAACCCCTTGTGCCTCTTTATGATGGATCAACACTCCTTGAACGCATGATTGATCAGGCCGATCAATCAAACAGTTTTTCAAAAATACTCATAGTGACAGGATACAACCATCACCTTATTGAAGATTTTGTAAAAACGAAAAAAAATAAAACTACGTTGGAAACGATCTACAATTCAGAATTTGATCACCCTTCTCCTGTGTATTCCGTCAAAGCTGCCCTACCCTACATACAAAAAGAAGATACCGTACTTACGGTATGTGACAATATATATAATCCAAAGATTTTTGATACTCTTCCACGTACAACTAATTATCCATTCACTATCCTGGCAAGCCTCAAGAAAACATATCTGAAAGATGAGATGAGACTCCAGATTGATAAATTTGGATATCTCATTTACGCAAACAAATATATTGAAGATGCTCACACCCATGCTGCTTCAACGAATTTGATTGTCCTGCGGGGAGAAGAAGCTCGTGCCCTTTTTTCTCAGCAAACCTTAGAAATGATGTCACAACCTACCGGAGCACCCCGTTTTTATCATCATATCTTTAACCGTCTTGTGTCCCTACACCACAAAGTAAAAGTAGAATTGGTACCTGAATCATGGTGGTATGAGATTGATGATCTGGATGATTATGCTAAGATGAAAGAATGGGCACCTTCTTAATCCTCATAGAGTTTATTGCAGATCTTTTTGCCATAGTTATTTACTCAATATCCTCACGAATAAAAAAGGATCAAAACCTATGGATTTTCGGGACATGGTCAGGAGAAGCATACAATGACAATTCCAAATATCTTTTTGAATATGTGCAAAAAAATCATCCTGAGATCCGGGCAGTCTGGCTGGCTAAACGCACTCTTCCAATCCAACTTGTACGTAAGAAGGGTTTTGAAGCCTATGACATGTTTTCTCCTTATGGAATATGGCTTGCAATGAAAGCGGGGTATGCAATCTGCAGTGTATCGATTATGTACGATTTCTATCTTCCGGCGCTATCCAAAAAAACCAAATACATCAATCTTACGCATGGTCTTGGCCCAAAGAATATGACTATTAGTAAAAATCAGCAAGTAAAAACTCCTGGAAAAATGAGGGTTTTTTGTAAAAAACTTTCCTTATTTGTCGCAAAAATAGTATGCCCATATATGGACAGAGTCCACGTACTTCTTCAACATGAAAGGTGGGAAGATTATTATGTAATTACTGCACTTTCCGAAACTGCAAAGAAAAAAATTGTTAACTCACATCAAATTTCTGGCAATAACATTGTTTCGACTGGTTATCCCCGTAATTCAATACTTTTGGATCCAAAACCGCCACCCGTCCCTATTACAAGTCTTATCCATAGGCTCAAAAAACATAATATAAAAATCGGGTTATATGCTCCTACTTATCGAAAAGAGGGAAAAGTCAACATAGTAGATGAATTTATCTCTTCGGCTGATGAGCTTGGGTTAAAACTTGAAAAAGCGGGAATTTATCTTTTCGCTAAACTTCATAATTGGGATAGAAATGATGCAAAAAATACAAATGCAAAACTACGGCATATACATATTTTAAGTGAAGAAGATATTGATCAGGACATATATCCATTACTATCCTTAACTGATTTTCTCATCACTGATTATTCAAGTATTTATACTGATTATCTATTACTAGATAAACCTATTATTTTTGCAGTTTTCGATAAATCAGAATATGAGGCAAAAGATAGGGGATTTTACTTTGATTATGAAAAAGCAACTCCGGGTCCAAAAGCTTACTCATGGAAAGATTTATACAATCAAATTTTCAAAACTCTTCAAAACCCAGACAAGTATAAATCTGCCCGCGAACATTCAAAAAAATTCTTTCATGATTTTGAAGATGAAAAAAGTACGGAAAGAGTAATGAAAAGAATGCGCATATTTTCATTATAGATCACATGTAAGATTATATGTACAACTTACTATTTGATATAATAGGCTCATGCAAAAAGTATTGGTACTAGGGGCCAGCGGTATGTTAGGACACAAAGTTTTTGAAGTCTTGTCGAGTAACAAGAAAATAGATACCTATGGAACTGTTACCAAAATAGAAAGCTTTAATAATGAGCTTCCTACAAAATATAAAATCAAAATCATTGACCAAATATATGCAAATAAGCTTGAGTCGGTCAACAATGTTCTTTCCACACTTGAGCCAACCGTCATAATAAATTGCATTGGGATCATCAAACAAAACAAGGATATTAATTCTACTTTAAATACCATAGAGATCAATTCTCTTTTTCCACATAAACTAGCCGCCTTAGCAGAAAAAATAAAAAGTAAGGTTATTACCATTGCTACTGATTGTGTTTTTGATGGTAAAAAGGGAACAGCTTATCAGGAATCTGATATTGCAACATGTCACGATGCCTATGGTATGTCAAAATATCTGGGAGAAATTAATTATGGAAATCATTTAACTCTAAGAACATCAATTATTGGACATGAACTTGGCTCAAATCTAAGCCTGCTAGATTGGTTCATAAGCACTAAATCAAAGACAGTCAAAGGATATACCAAGGCAATCTTTTCTGGATTTACTACTCTCGAATTTGCGAATCTATTGAATACTTATATTCTTCCAAACAAATCAATCTCAGGACTTTATCAAGCTTCAACATACCCTATTTCGAAATACAATTTACTTAGGACAATTGCCAAAGAATATAAAGTAAGCACTGCAATAATCCCAGAAGACTCAATTGAAATAAATAGATCTTTAGATTCAACAAGACTCAAAAAAACTATAAAGTATACCTCTCCATCATGGAAATCACTTGTAAAAAAAATGCATGATGATTTTCTTACTTCAGGTTTCTATAAATAATCATGAAAAATAAAAGTATATTCAAAAAGAAAACTCTCCTTATCACTGGTGGTACCGGATCGTTTGGTAATAAAATGCTTCGATACTTTCTAAAGAAAACTGATATTGGTGAAGTTCGTATATTCAGTAGAGATGAAGAGAAACAGGATAAGATGAGGAATGAAATCAAGAACAGTAAGGTTAAATTCATAATTGGGGATATTAGAAATTTTGAAAGTATTAGTCGGGCTCTTTATGGAGTAGATTTTCTTTTCCATGCCGCTGCTCTAAAACAAGTTCCCTCTTGCGAATTTTTTCCAATGGAAGCAGTCCAAACCAATATTATTGGAGCGGAAAACGTGTTAAATGCGTGTATTGAGAATAAAGTAAAAAAAGTTGTTGTTTTAAGCACAGATAAAGCTGTTTATCCAATAAATGCCATGGGTATGACCAAGGCAATTATGGAAAAGCTTATGATTGCAAAATCACGATCTACTAGTCAAACAAAAACCGTTTTTTGCGCAACAAGATATGGCAACGTCATGGTTTCGAGAGGTTCCGTTATTCCGCTTTTTATTAAGCAAATTAAGGAAGGAAAAGATATCACAATAACTGATCCAAATATGACGCGATTCCTCATGTCTTTGGATGAATCGGTTGAACTCGTTTTATATGCTTATAATAATGCAAAATCAGGAGACATTTTTGTTCAAAAGGCACCAGCCTCAACTATACTTGATTTAGCCAAAGCGCTACAAAAGATATTTAAAGCAAAAAATAAAATTAAAATTATCGGCTCAAGACATGGAGAAAAAAAGCATGAAGTATTAGTCAACCGTGAAGAAATGGCTAAAGCGCTAGATTTAGGAAATTATTACAAAATACCAGCAGATGCAAGAGATCTCAATTATTCAAAATATTTCACGCAAGGAAACAAAAAAACATTAATATCGCAAGAGTACACATCAGAAAACACAAAGCGACTAAAGATTGACGAAATCATTGCCAAATTAAACAATTTAGATTATATAAGAGAATTGCTAAACCAATAATAGATGAATATGAAGATATTCCTAGCTCCAGAAATTGCAAGTGGTTTAGGTGAAGATACCTTTTGGACATGGTTTAAGAGGGAGGTTCCAAATGTAGAGTTCCTAACTCCGCATTCTAAAATTGATTACAAAGACATAATACTTTGGTATTCAACATTGGGTAAATCCCCACATCCTGAGATTACTGTGTGTCTCTTGTGGGAACTTTATCCTGAAATGAAAAAACAACTAAAATCAAATATTTGGGATTCTAAAATTGAAGCAATATATAATTCTCTTAAATTTTCAAAAAAAAGAGTAGTTCCTTCTAAAATATCTAAAGAATTTTATGTTAATTTTGGAGATATAGACGTGCTTCCAATTGGAGTAAACACAAAACTCTTTAAGCCGTTAAAAAATAGGGTTTCATTAAGAAAAAAATATAAAATTCCTATGAATAAAAAGGTTGGGGTATGGGCTGGTACAACTCATGAAATGAAAGGTTTTGATATATTTTTGAAATATAAAAAAAGGCATCCAAAGTTTTTTTGGATCCTAATATGGAAGTGGGAAAGAGAATCTCAGTTAATAAAAGATAAAAACTGCATAAATTTTGTTAAAGTACCACAAAAACAAATGAATGAACTATTTAACTGTGGAGATTTCTTCTTGTCGACAAGTAGGTTACGCCCTTTTTTTATGACAGAATGGGAAGCTTTATCATCAAATCTCCCGTTTGTTATTGAGGGTAATAAGGAAAAAGAATTTTTTCCAACAAACAATCCGATTAATCAAGTTTATAATCTAGCATGGGATAGAGAATCTACAAAAAGAGTCTGGTTAGCTTATTTGAATAAATTCAATTCACAGAAAACA
>CAZYXQ010000054.1:0-6863 GCA_964651235.1 uncultured Gammaproteobacteria bacterium | reverse complement strand
AAAAGGATAAAACCAAAAACAGAGATGAAGCAATTTTGGAACTATATCGAAAAATAAAACCAGGTGAACCGCTTGTGCTTGAAAATGCACATGAAACACTTCAAAATCTTTTTTTCAATCATCGTAGATATTCACTTGCGGATGTTGGTAGATATAAGGTAAATAAAAAACTTAATCTCTCATCTCCTATAGATAAAGAACACCACGTGCTTCAAAAAGAAGACATTGTGTCGCTTCTCAAATATCTGGTTAATCTTACCCTCGGTAAAGGTACTTTTGACGATATTGACCATCTGGGAAACAGAAGATTAAAAACCGTCGGAGAATTAATTGGTTCATACGGAGTTCGGGTCGGTATGGTGAGAACCGAAAAGGAAATCAAAGAACGAATGAGCCTAGTTCCATCTGATACATTCCCCTCCCCTTCACAAATCATTAACTCAAAACCAATTATCATGGCGATCAATTCGTTTTATCGAACGAGCCAACTTTCAACTATCGTGGACCAAACAAATCCACTCTCAGAGCTTGATAATTTAAGACGAATTACGGTTGGTGGTCCGGGGGGTATTGAAAAAGAACGTGCTTCATTCTCAATTCGTGACATTTCCTCATCTCAGTATGGAAGAATCTGCCCGATCAGATCACCTGAAGGACCCAATATTGGAGTTGTGACCTATATGGCTTTATACTCACGAGTAAACAAATACGGATTCTTGGAAACACCATATAAAAAAATAGTGCTTGAAACACAAGGAAATAAAAAAATTCCTAAAATTACAAATGAAATAATATATATACAAGCTGATGATGAGGAAAAATATTTCATAACTTCCGCAAACCTCAATAAAGATGAAAAGGGATATATTTTAGATGAAATGGTTGTCGCACGATATCAAGGCGAGCTTATTGAAGTTACCGCAGATAAACTAAACTTGATAGACATATCCCCCAGACAAGTTGTGGGAGTTTCCGCAACCCTTATTCCGTTCCTGCAAAATGATGATGCGTCTCGTGCCCTTATGGGTACACACATGCAGTGTCAAGCAGTTCCCCTTCTTAAACCTGCAGCTCCATACGTTGGAACCGGATCAGAAGAAACCATTGCTCAGGCACTTGGAAGAACTGTATTGGCAGAAGAAGACGGCGTGGTTCAGTATGTGGATTCAAAAAAAGTGATTATTGAAGGAAAAAGCGGTAAAACATATGAATATCCACTGGAACGATATATACGAACGAATAAGGATATTATTTTTGACCAGCGACCCCGTGTTGAATTAAAACAAAAAGTAAAAAAAGGATCACTCATAATAGATGGACCAGCGACAGATGATGGAAAACTTGCTTTAGGACAAAACTTAGTAGTCGCTTATACATCATTTAACGGTCTCGGGTACGAAGATGGTTTTGTAATATCTGAAAGACTGGTAAAAGAAGATATTCTTACCTCAATTACCAGTGAGGAGTTTATTGCCGACCTTGTCGATACAAAATTAGGACCTGAGGAATTGACTCGTGACATTCCGAATGTCCGGGAAGAAGTTCTTCAGAACCTTGACAAAGAAGGTCTTATTATTGTCGGAACCGAAGTCAAAAACGGTGATATTTTAGTCGGTAAAGTAGCACCTAAGGGAGAAAAAGAACTTACCGCCGAAGAGCGACTTCTCCGTGCAATCTTTGGTGAAAAAGCAAAAGATGTTAAAGACACTTCTCTTAGAATGCCTTACGGAAAAAAAGGTGTAGTTGTAAATATCGAAACAATAGATAGTAAAAAAGATCCAAATGAACTTGAACCAACCGTCATAAAAAGAATCATTGTTAATACTGCTCAATTGAGAAAGATTTCAATTGGTGATAAACTTGCAGGCCGACACGGAAACAAAGGTGTCATCTCACGGATTCTTCCTGAGTGGGATATGCCATATCTTGAAGATGGAACACCGGTGGATGTTATTATCTCGCCACTTTCCATTCTCGCAAGAATGAACCTGGGACAGCTTATCGAGACACTACTCGGATATATAGCACAATCAAATAACTGGAAAATTATTGCACCTGTATTTGAAAAAATTCAGGAAGATTTCATTTTCTCTGAATTAAAAAAACAGGGTCTTCCTATTGACGGAAAACGAGTAATATATGATGGTCAATCCGGAAAACCGTTTGAAAAACAAGTATTAGTGGGTACCGGCTATATTATGAAACTTATCCATATGGTTGAAGATAAGTTTCATGCACGGTCAGTAGGACCTTATTCCCTCGTTTCCCAGCAACCACTCGGTGGAAAATCACAGATGGGAGGACAACGTTTTGGAGAAATGGAGGTGTGGGCACTTGAATCCCACAGAGTTCCCCACACATTACAGGAAATGCTTACCATTAAAAGTGATGATGTCAGAGGGAGAACAAAGGCTTTTGAATCAATAATTAAAGGGCTTGATATTCCTCAATCTAACGTACCGGAATCATTTCATGTATTGGTTAAGGAACTCAACGCACTCGGGTTATCAATTGACAATATTAAATAAGTATGGAAGAACCAAATGTAATTGATTTTAGCGGTTTACGAATTCGTCTGGCCTCACCTGACGATATTCTACAATGGTCAAAAGGAGAAGTAACCAAACCCGAGACGATTAACTATCGAACGTTTCGAGCCGAAAAAGACGGATTATTTGACGAAAGAATTTTCGGGCCTACAAAAGATTATGAATGTTATTGCGGAAAGTATAAACGTATTAGATATAAAGGAATCATTTGTGATCGTTGTGGTGTAGAAATCACAACTTCAGCAGTAAGACGTGAACGAATGGGACATATAAAATTAGCAACTCCCATATCACATATCTGGTATTTTAAAGGTTCATCCTCACCACTTAGCGTCATTCTCGATGTACCTCCTCAGTCGATGGAAAAGATAATCTATTATGCGTTATATCTGGTTAAATCCGTAGACAAAGAAAAACAGAAAAAAACTGTCCAAATACTTGAAGGCATGAACAAAAAAGAAATTGAACAATTGCAAGAAGAATATGAAATCCAGAAACAAAAATTGAAAGAAACGTTTACCAAGCAAAAAAACGAAATAGAGAAAAAGATATCTAACAAAGAACAAAGAGAAATCGCATTTCAAGAACTCGATTTAAAAGAACGGGAGAAATTTCTTGTATTGTCAGATAAACACATTGAAGAAAAGGCAAAAAAAACTGCATTTTTAGACAGAATTATTAAAACCGTAAAAGCACTCAAACCAAACGATACTCTTGAGGAAGAAGATTTTCTCTTCTTAAGAGAAAAAGAAATTGACGCGTTTGTTGAAGTGGGAATGGGCTCAGAAGTATTGTATGAACTGCTTTCAACAACAGATTTCAAACAAATTTATCAGGATTCACTTCATGAATTATTAAAGGCTAAAGGAGAAAGAAGGAATAAACTTCTTAAGAAGGTGCGAATTATCGAATCATTTATCAAAGGCAACACTCAACCACTCTGGATGATTCTCACAGTTTTACCGGTTATACCACCTGATCTTAGACCCGTAGTGCAACTTCCAGGAGGAAAATTCGCAACTTCGGATCTCAATGATTTTTATCGACGTGTGATTAATCGAAATAACCGTCTTAAGCAACTCATCGATTTGGGAGCCCCCGAAATTATTCTGAGAAACGAAAAACGGATGCTTCAGGAAGCAGTTGATTCACTTTTAGACTTGCAAAAATCAAGAGGAAGAGCTCGTGGTCAAGGTGCTGCTTCTAAGGTGCAGAAATCACTTTCAGATATTTTACGAGGAAAACAAGGTCGATTCAGACAAAATCTGCTCGGAAAACGAGTTGACTACTCGGGTAGATCAACTATTTCTGTTGGTCCTGAACTAAAAATCAATCAGTGCGGTATACCAAAAGAGATGGCGCTTGAATTATTCAAACCACACCTTCTCCATGAAATAATCGTTCGCGGACTTGCTCCGAATATAAAAAGTGCAAAGAATTTCCTCGAACAAAAGGAGTCGGTAATTTACGACATTCTGGAAGAAATTACTAAAAACCATCCAATTTTACTCAACCGCGCACCTACTCTTCACAAACTATCCATTCTTGGATTTTATCCTGTCTTAACAGATTCTTATGTAATAAAACTTCACCCTGCAGTATGTGCAGGATATAATGCGGATTTTGACGGTGATGCAATGGGTGTATTTGTTCCGCTTTCACAGAATGCAATAAATGAAGTAAAAAATCGAATGATGGCCCATCAAAACCTGCTTAAACCATCAGATGGTACGCCAATTGTACTCCCTAATAAGGAAATGGCACTTGGTATCTATTACCTTACTACTTTCGATAACGCATATAAGGATGTAAAAAACGAAGAACTCCGAATATTTTCGTCTGAAGATGATGCTGTGAATATTCATGAACTCGGAAAGATACAACTTCGACAACCAATCCTAGTCAAAATTGACAATCAGGTAATCAAAACATCTGTAGGAAGAATTATTGTCAATAAAAACCTTCCTGTTGAACTACGATATATCAATAATGAAATAAAAGCTTCTGATGTCAAAGAGTTAGTTGTCAAAGCAACAAAATTGTATCAGGACTCAGAAAAAACCGGAGAACTGATTGATAAACTGAAAGAAATCGGATTCTGGGGAGCAACTGTTTCAGGTGGTCTATCATCGTCAATTTTTGATTGTAAGATTATCCCGGAAAAAGATTCTATCCTGAAAGAAACTGAAAAAGAAATTGAAAAAATTGAAAAAAATTACAATCAGGGATTCCTGACTATAGATGAAAAACGAAGATATACTAATAAACTTTGGCTTGAAACAACAGAAAATCTTGCTGATCAGACATGGAATGCGCTTGATGAAGAAAATCCAGTCAAAATAATCATAAAATCAGGAGGAGCACGTGCTTCAAAAGAACAGCTAAAGCAACTTTCCGCAATGAAGGGTTTAGTTGTTGATCCCTTAGGAAAAATTATCGAAGTACCTACAAAGTCTAATTATCGAGAGGGACTATCAATCTTTGAGTATGTGATATCAGCTCGAGGTGCCCGAAAAGGACTCACTGATTCTGCACTTAAAACCGCAGATGCGGGTTATCTTACAAGACGATTGGTTGATGTTGCGCATGACATGATCATAAGAGAAGAAGACTGTCATGTCACTGAAGGACTTATTGTATCTACCAAAGAAGACCGGGGAGATAAATTCAAACTCCGTATAAAGGGAAGATATGCTCTTCACGATGTGACGGTAAATAATAAAATATTAGTTCATGCAAATGAGCTTATTGATGAAAGCATTGCAGAAACAATTGAGAAAAGCGGAGTTGTAAAAATTGCCGTCCGATCACCTCTTTATTGCCAATCAAAATTTGGAGTATGCCAAAAATGTTACGGACTCGATCTTTCAACAAGTAAGGTGGTTGATATTGGGGTACCAGTTGGAGTAGTCGGCGCACAGTCAATCGGTGAGCCGGGAACACAGCTTACCATGAGAGTCAGACACTTCGGAGGAATCGTGATTTCAGACGTAACACAAGGACTTCCCCGCGTAGAAGAGTTGTTTGAAACACGAACACCAAAGGTGGTATCTCCTATCAGCGAAATGAATGGAAAGGTGTCGGTTCAGGAAGATTTGAAAAAAGAAATATACATCATCAAAATCGTATCAACCGAGGAAAACGATCAGAAAGAGCAGGAGTTTGCTGTACCAATGAGCCAAAATTTGAAGGTAAAAGATGGAGATCTTGTTGCAAAAGGAACTCCCCTATCTGAAGGATATCTTGATGTAAATGATGTTCTGGCTATTAAAGGCCTTCGAGCAGCTCAACTATATCTTCTTCATGAAGTACAACGAGTTTATGAGTCTCAAGGTATTCCGATACACGATAAACATTTTGAAGTTATAATCCGTAAGATGAGCGATAAAGTTACCATTGAAGATGAGGGTGATACCTCTTTCATAAAAGATGAGGTTGTGTCAAAAATAAGATTTGAAGAAGAGAACAAAAAAATCATTACTCAGGGAGGTAAACCTGCAACGGGAAAAATCTCAATTCTTGGGATTACTAAAGCTGCTATATATACTGATTCATGGCTTTCAAGTGCATCATTTGAACAAACCACATCGGTTTTGAGTGCAGCAGCAATCAAAAACCAGGTAGATCACTTGCTGGGTCTCAAAGAAAATGTTATAATAGGCAGATTGATCCCTGTTACAGCTGAACTTATTGATAAATATTATCGAAAATTTTTAAGCAAATATGCCAACAATCAACCAACTTCTGAAAAAGAAGAGACAAAAAAGGATTAAAAAATCAAGAGCGGCAGCAATGAAAGTAAGCTTTAATTCGCTCAAGAGAAAGTATGTGGAAACACAGAATCCGTTGAAAAGAGGGGTGTGTACGGTAGTACGTACTATGACTCCTAAAAAACCGAATTCAGCCTTAAGAAAAGTTGCCCGTGTACGCTTATCCAATAAGATGGAAGTTACCGCTTATATTCAAGGCGTGGGACACAATTTAGCAGAACATTCTATCGTGCTGGTAAGAGGCGGAAGAGTGAAAGATCTTCCTGGAGTTAAATATCACATTGTCAGAGGAAAATTTGACACGGCAGGAGTTCAGGGCAGAACTACATCCAGATCTAAATACGGAGCAAAGTTCGAAAAAAAGAAAGCAGCAACGCCTGCATAATTTAATTTATTAACCTATGCCAAGACACCAATACAAACGAAAAAATGCACTTCCAGACTCCATATACCAAAGTCTTGAAGTTACAAAATTAATTAACTACATTACCAAAGACGGGAAAAAATCCACTGCAGAAAAAATTGTATATGGAATGCTTGATCG
>CAZYXQ010000053.1:0-6995 GCA_964651235.1 uncultured Gammaproteobacteria bacterium | reverse complement strand
TCACCGCTATATAAAAGGAAAACATACCCTACATACCATGCGGGCTCTTCTTAAATATCTATAGTTCTACATAACTCTATAAAGAAGTATAAACCCGCTCATATCATGCCGGTTTTTGAATCCCCGCATGATGCAAACGTTCATTTAATTAATAAATTTAAAACTATTACTATGACAGAAAATGTGACAAACAGAGAAGCAGGAAGTGACGTTATCGTTGAACCATACCTTTTTCGGTTTCCTGATGAAGCAATGCGTTTTTTACAAACCGCAAGACCTGGATTATTGAATGGTTTGGCAGATGTATACAAAGAGGCTTTTGCCGGTGATCCCTGGTATGAACGATTTACATGTCCGGCTTGTGATTGCTTTTCAAAAGAATCATGCTGTCCTACCTGTGGAAAATCTGATTTACCCCAAGCTTATCCTGAAAAACAACTTATTGAAGAGTATTTTCCATCAATGTTAACATCATTTTCACCTTCAGTACTAACTGTCGGATATAAAGATGGGAAAGTTGTCGGATTTTGCACCGGAGGAATTACTGACCTATTATCACTTATTGAGCGTAAATATAAAGGAAGCACTGAAATAAAAAGTCAGATTCTTGATGACATTTGTGAAAGAACGGGTCTACCTCCTTGGCAAACTGTTTTTTATGAGAATGAGGCATGTATCTTACCCTCTGAGCAAAGAAGGGGAATAGGAACACAGTTAAGTACAGTACGTATGGCAACGATAATCTCTCATGTTGATCCGGATTTGATTTTTTGCGGCAGGTCAATTAATCCGAAATGGTTACAGAAAAAAGAAGTCGTATTCTCAAATGCGCAAACACTCCCATATCGCTATTTTCAATTTGCTCCTCGGGGTGATACATTTGCAGTTGGTGAACTCAAACGAATGTTTTACATGGGAATTCCGCTCGTGCAGCAAAATAGGTTGCCAAACTATATGGTTCGTTAGCCCTTTTCGACTTCCCAAAATGCAGCGCCTTTGCGGTCCCACGGAAGGCGCTGTTCATCCGGATCACTGATATCATACTGATTGTTCATAAAATAAAAGATTTCACCTGATTTTTTTCCAAGGTTTACTACACCGTGCGCAACTCCTCTCGGGATCAACACAACTTTCGAAACTCCATTTCCCATCACTACCTTCATAGTCATATCTTTCGTAGTACTTCCCTCCCTTACATCCCATAATCCTAAGATCATATGGTCTTCAGGTGGAATATACCATATATCCTCCTGTTTAAAATGGAGATGCCATGCTTTAATGCATCCAGGAAGCAGTTTCGACCGATTTATCTGCCTGATCATTATTTCGGGAAAGAGTTCAAAGGCGCCTTTTTGGTCTATTCTTAACAAATCTTCAAATGTACCATCTTCTCCTGAAAACCGTTTTAGGTTAACGATCTTTACTCCCTCTATTGTCAGTTTTTGTGAATAATCCTGGACAGATAACTCATTTTTAATTGAACCATCGATATCATCTTTTGTAAGGTTTTTCATCTTTAAAATTTGAATTAATAACTACTAATCCACTCATCTGAAATACTGTCAATGAACTTCATCTGCAACGCTTCATTTGCCAAAAAATATTTTCTCGGTTTTGCAATTTCTTCAAATTTTTCCTCTGTGATAACTGAACGGTGTATCGTTTGTTTTACGAATTGTTTATAGAGCCTATTCCATTCTTTTGACATGATGTTAATCTCATCAATATAAGTATGCTCTTCACGCCAGTATGAACTTTGGTGCAACATAAACACAGTATTTGATCGGGCAACTCTTCGATGGGCAGCTTGTAGAATCATTAATGCTGCAGACATACATGTTCCTGTAGCAATACAAACTACTGGTTTTTTTGATGCATGTATCGCATCATAAATAGCTTGTGCATAATATAACAATCCTCCGCTACTGCATAGAGTCAGTACAATACTTTTTTTTTGATCATTACTATTTGCACCATCAATGTCTTTAAGCACTTCTTTTGTTATATGTTCATTGATTGAACCAACTAAACGCGTATAACAAACAGGGGTTGAAGCTTGTGTATTTGGTGACATATCCTCATTATAACCTATACTTCTTTTTAATTTCTAAATCAATCCATTTTGAAAGTAATGATTCTTGTTCAGAAGAATTGAGATAAAAATTCGGTATTTTTTGTCTTTGTCTTAATAGCTCATATAAAGTCACTCCTACGCTTACTGACAGATTAATACTGTCTACAAATCCCTTCATAGGAATATATACTAACTCATCTGCCATTTTTTTTGTAATTTCAGAAATACCAAATCCTTCATTTCCGAAAACAAACGCATTTTTTTGCACATTGAAATCCATATCAAATATGGATTTTGCCTTCGGATCAATAATGGTTGCAATAAGTCTAAATCCCTTATCTTTGAGAGAATCAAGACACGCTTTTGTCTTATCCCAGGTTACCGTATCAACCCACTTATTTGCCGAAGATGAAGTTACTTTTCCCAGTTCTTTTGGATTGAATATTTTTTCCGTTTCAAATATTACATGCGTGGTTTGAATCCCGAACGCATCACAATTTCGGATCGCGGCTAATGCGTTGTGGGGATCATGTATATTCTCAAGCACAACAACATCCTGGAAGCGATTTGAGGCACAAACCTTTAATTTTTCAAGACGTTTTTCACTAAACATATTAGTATTGTAGCATGTTTGGAGCTTTAAAATAATATATATTGAATATAACCGTAATTATGATTATACTTGGATATGGAACAGAAAGTAACTTCCTTAATCTCATTACCGGAAAAAGTCAATATACTTTGTTTAACATGTCCGTGGGCAATTACTGCTCTCAATGGTCTTACCGTAGTAAATTGTCATTTGTTATCAGATCCTGAGTCTGCGCTATTATATCAGCATTCAAATGCACAGACCGGTTATTGCGGAAAAACAGGAAGAGTTTCAGTTGTGCAGCCACGCATACCCCATCCTTCTGTCACAACCTGCTAAACTTTTCTGTATATTCAAGAATTTTCTGTTGTGTTCCTGCTTCATCTGATTTATGTCCTGCGTCTTTAATCATATAAAACATAGCGTGAGGTATTTTCTTATAAAGTTCCCATGCAGTAAGTGGAGGACAACACATATCGTATCTACCTTGTATGATAACGATGGGAGCCTGAGGAAGTTTATGCGCATTATCAATGAGCTGTCCTTCGTTTAAAAAACCATTATGTTTGATATAGTGGTACAGTATTTTTTCTCCAGCTATGGCATCCTCAGTTATCGGCTCTTTAAGTTTTGATTCGTCCAGAAGAAGTTTCATGAGGGATCTGTGCCATAGATTAAATGATTGAATAGTCTTAAGTTGTTTCTTGTTTTTATTTCCTGTATAGAGATGAAAAAGATATTCATTTAATGTATTTTTGATATTGTTTGGAATAATTTTTGTAGCCTCCTCCCATTTGTCAGGAAAAAAAAGTCGCGCATTTCCGGTAAACCAGTCTATTTCCCATTTACGAAACGTAAATATCCCTCGAAGAAGGAGAGCCTTTATTGTCTTTGGATATTTTTCTGCATATGCTAGAGCAAGAGTACTCCCCCAACTTCCCCCATGCACAACCCAACGTTCAATACCAAGGTGTTTTCTTATTTTCTCAATGTCTTCAACCAGGTGGGTTGTCGTATTTTCTTTTAACTCACCCGAGGGTATACTCTTTCCGCATCCGCGCTGATCAAAAAGAATAATCCGGAATTTTTCTGGATTATAAAACTGCCTATGATCTGGCTTGCTCTGACTTCCCGGACCGCCATGAAAAGATATAATCGGTTTTCCTGTTGGATTCCCGGATTGTTCAAGATAAAGCGTATGAACGGAAGATACTTTCAACAGTTCTGTTTTAAATGGTTTAATTGGTGGAAAAAGCCTTCTCACATGCTTATTATAACAATTCAGCTGATATAATAAATGGATGAACGCCTTATTCCAAAAAGATAAAGAACGAAATATACTCCTCTATTATCTTCTCACAATATCAACAAATCTCTGGTTTGGAGCAAGTAACTGGCTATATGTCTGGCGGAGATTTATGTCATTCGGTCAACTTGGTTGGGTAGACGGAATCGGATTTGGATTTTCATTGATATTAGATATCCCAACAGGAGCGTTTGCAGATTTGGTCGGAAAACGGATAGCCCTCATCATTAGTAATATTCTGGCTGGTATTGGAATCACATTAATTGCTTTTGCAAACGATTTGCCCGTAATATTTATGGGTAATATGATTACTCAGGTCGGTTGGGCAATGTACTCAGGAGCCTCAGATGCGGTTGTTTATGATAGTCTTCTTGATCTAAAAAAAGAACACCTTTTTGCCCATATTTCTTCAAAAGCAAATCAGTACATGTCTTATGCCGCGGCATTTGGATATTTTACTGGAGGGATTTTATATGAACTTCATTGGAGACTACCGCATATCGCGTGGGCGGTCTCATATATTCCGGCCATATTATTCAGCTTTATGCTTATTGAACCGAATCGGGTACAAGAACGCATTTCCGTAAAAAAATACCTGGAAAAAATATCGTTAGGTATCAGAGAGTTGTGGTTACCGCAAATCCGCAGATATCTGGTTTTAATATTTGTATTACTAGGAGTCTATTTTCTTTATACATGGGGATTTGTTCGACCAGCTATTGCAACCTCATTTGGATTTTACTCAAAAGAACAAGCTATCATATTACCCATAATAACACTTTCTATCGCTTATCTTATCCGCTTAATTCCCTGGTTAAAAAACCATATTTCTGATTTTTCGGGATTAACTGTGTTAGGTATCATTTTGGCTATTGGTTTTATTGCATCTGCATTTCCGATTGGATATTGGGGGATAATTCCCATGTTTTTTATTGCTTTTGCAGGAAAATTTGCTTCCCCCTGGATTGCAATAATTGTAAACAAAGAAATTTCATCAAAATATCGAGCAACAACGATATCAACAATTTCACTCTTAAGTAAGATCCCGTATGTTGCTGTAGCAATTCTTATCGGCCAAGCTACTGAAAAAAATATGCTTTCTCATTTTAGCTTGGGAATTGGGGGCGTCATTCTTGGTTCCGTTTTTTTGTCAGCAGGACTCTACTATCACTTGACCAAAAAAAATGTAAAGTAACTTGCGTTATTTGTTAAGTAAGGAAGATACTGTATTAAGCATAAGCAAACGAGCATTATCCTCAAAATCATGATTTCCCGGCAATTCTTTGTAAATGATTTTTTTACAATTTTGTAGTTCATTATAATCTGTTTCAGTAATAACCTGATCTGAGACTGCTTTAATAAAATATAGTATTGTACGAGTTGAAAGTTGTTTATATAGTTCAATTGGTTTTACTTGTCTCATTTCTGGCCAGAAATCTGGACCTACATACGTAACACTACCATCAGATCTTTTTATTACACTTTCACCCCCTTCATCAATCTTAGTCTCTTTTCTCTTAAGAAAGTATGACTTCATGCGTTTGTAGGGTGATGTGGGAGGCCCAGCTAATAAAATCGTCCTGGTTAATTTCGGAAGATCAGCCATAGCCGTTATCAAACAACCCATCGAATGACCAACTATCTGTATGTGGGTTGGTTTATATTTTTCAACAAAAATTGCATAAACGCTTTCAAGCATTTCTTTCTGGACGTGATAAGGATAAACCCTTGACCACCTCTCTTCTTTATTTACCACCGTATAGTCAAATCTCACCACAAGTGAAGTCTCTTTTATCATCTCAGAAAGCTGGGTAAACATACCATGGGAATCTCTTGTTACTCCAAACCCATGGGAAAAAATTACCATCCTACGAGAAGTCTCTTTTCCTTCAATGTCACCTAATACCGATATTCCTTTTGCAGTTTTTATTTTGAAGTTTGTAAGATTCATATGTACCTGTAGCTGACCTCGAAGGTCAGCTTTGACCTCGATTAAGACAATTTAGAATGCTAAGATAATCCCTTTATGTAATCACCATCATTCCATTGTGGCTGGGGCGGGATTCGAACCCGCGACCTAACGCTTATGAAACGTGTGCTCTACCACTGAGCTACCCGGCCATACCCCATTGAATTTTGTATAATTATACAATATATGATGCCTAAATCGCCTGATTTATCGATAATTATCGTTTCTTACAATACTAAAAAAGTTACCGAAAACTGCATACGTTCAATACTAAGCTCATTAAAAAATTCAACATTTCATGTTGAAATAATATTAGTTGATAATGCATCAAGTGATGGTTCAACTGATCTTATTCGTGCAATACAACAGAGTTTATCATCTTCATCAATCAAACTAAAACCGATTTTTAATACCCAAAACCTCGGTTTTGCAAAAGCTAATAACCAAGGCATAGCACAATCATCTGGACAATATGTCCTTCTTCTTAACTCAGATACCATTGTGTTAAATAACGCTATAGAAAAACTATTTAACTTCTATAAAGAAAATAAACATATCCATTTTATAGGAGCAAAGCTTTTTAATAAAGATATGACTCCACAGCCATCTGCCGCTCCTTTCTATTCGTTACCAGTGGTGTTTGCAGCATTGTTCCTCCGGGGAGATTATATCGGTATTACACGCTCCTCTCCAAATATGATAAAACGGGTTGATTGGGTATCAGGGGCATGTATCATGACTGAAAAAAAATATTATGAAAGAATAGACGGTTTTGATGAACGGATCTTTATGTATATGGATGAGGTGGATCTGCTGTATCGGGCAAAACAGATGGGAATGCAAACCTATTTCTTTCCGGATGCTCATTTTATCCACTTAGGAAGCGCGTCGAGTAATGGAAAAACATTTCCAATCCTCCAGGTATACCGTGGCTTTCTCTTCTTTTATAAAAAACATTATTCAGAATTAAGCCTCAGAATACTTAAATTTATGTTACAATTAAAAGCAGTCATCTCAATTATTATAGGGTATTTAATTAATAATAATTACTTAA
>CAZYXQ010000052.1:0-7265 GCA_964651235.1 uncultured Gammaproteobacteria bacterium | reverse complement strand
GGATCTATTTGATTTGGCGGTTAATTTGATTGAAAAAAAACTGAAAAGTAATATGGGCGAAATGAAAGATCCGATAAAAATTCGACGCGAGATTATTGCCACACTGGAAGAATTTTTTTATAAAGAAACAGGTAGAAGGCCTCTTGTGGTGGTTGAAGCGCTCGTGATTTAAATTTACTATGGCGACACTTCCTGCAAGCTTAAAACAAATTGCTTTTTTTTTGGAACGACTTCCGGGTATAGGCGAAAAAACCGCAAACAGAATGGCCATGTATTTGCTCCGTATGCCTGATACCGAATTAAAAAAATTTGCCGGACACATCAGTACATTAAAAGAAAAAACAAAACTGTGTAGCATCTGCATGAACCTGACCGAAGAAGCAATGTGCAGTGTATGTGCTGATCCGCAAAGAGATCATGAAACCGTGACCGTCGTCGAGACTGTACTTGATCTTATGTCTTTTGAGACCGGTAACATTTATCATGGAGTATACCATGTGCTTCATGGACGCATTGATCCGCTTAATTCTATCGGACCCGATGATATTTATATTCCTCAGCTTGAAAAAAGAACAGAAACCAATAATCCACCTATAAAAGAACTTATACTTGCAACCAATCCGGATATGGAAGGAGAAGCAACTGCCATGTATATTATGAAAAAGCTAAAAGCTCAAAATTCAAACCTTAAAATTACGAGATTGGCGTATGGTTTACCGATGGGGGCAAATCTTGAATATGCAGACTATGGCACCTTAAGTAAAGCTATAGAGGGACGAAGAGAATACTAGCTCTTGATGTGATGGAGTTCTTCAGCAAGAAGCGGGGCGATTGAGACTTCCATTAGTTTTTCAAAACGCTGTTGGGGCTTAATAGGAATGGTATTTGTGGTAAAAAATAAATCTATGGGTGAGTTTTGAATTTTGACCGGAGCGTCACTTCCGAAATCATGATGTACAACTGCTCCAAAGACACGATTTGCTCCTTTTTGCATACAGAGTTCGGCTGCGTGTATGAGGGTACCTGCCGATGTAGCAATATCATCAACCAATATTACGGTTTTGTTACTTACATCTCCATAGAGGTCCAGTGCTCTACTTTTGTGTATGTGTTCAAGATCTCGTTTTTTCTCAACAACCGCGATTGTATGATCAGTATGGCCGAATAATTCGTCTGAAAATTTTCTTGCCCGTTCCACTCCTCCGTGATCAGGGGATACTACTGCGACTGTTTGTGTTGAAAGAGTTGGGATATGTTTTTTTATGGACTTTGCCAACAGCGGAAATGCATTGATATTTTTAAACGGAATTGAGAAAACACCTTCAGTTGCCTCATCGTGTAGGTTTACTACATATACTTTTGAAAGACCGATTGCCTCAAGAAACCGAATTACGACATTTGCCGAAACACATTCACCGTTTCTGTGCTGGACATCCTGTCTTGCATATCCAAAATAGGGTATGATTGCGATCACTTTCTTAGCTTCCTGTCTTCGTAGCGCGTCAGAGAAAAAAAATAGTTCCATCAGATGCGTATCGGTCGGATTGGAAGTAGACTGAATAAGTACTGCAATATCATTTTTGACTTCATCAACGATCCGTACCCGGATTTCTGAGTTTTCAAATCTGATAACTTCAGATACTGCAATGGTGGTGCGTAAAAGTTGTGCCACCTCTTGAGTAAGATCCGGATTTGCAGTCCCTGAAAATAGTTTAAACATAGCAATATTATCTTTGCTGTTGGGAAATCTCTATGAGCTTTTTAGCTGCAATTTCCTGAGTTTTTTTTACCGCTTCATTGATAGCTTCAGCAATTCTGTTTTCAATGACTCCATCAACGGTTACTTCGATAATCTGTTGATCGCCGCGCATAGTAATCACTACCCCGTTTTTTTCAATTTGAATCTGCTCTTGTTGGAGGGCTGATTGCATTTTCTGAGCTTGTTGCTGTAACTTTTGGATATCTCCGAGACCGCTTAATGGATTAAACATATATAGTACATATAAAAATTATTAAAAAAGATACTCCTTGATTTCAATTATATCATGATATTATTTCTGTTTTTTTGCATAAAACTCAATGAGAGCAATTTCAAGCGGGATTGAATCAACTGGAGTGTATTTTTGGTTTACATAAGCAGTTGAAAGGAGCTTCATGAGTAATGATATATCTGCAAGTGATAATGAATGGAAAGAGACATCGCTTTTTGATAGAGTTTTCGCAAGAAGCATTTCATGAAGGTCAGAGAGAAGTTTCTCAATAAAATATTTGAAACTTCCACCGGTTTTTGTAAGTTCATTGATAAACGATAACGATTCGGAAATCGAATCTGATTCAAGGGTTTTAAAAAAAGATAAAGTATTCCGTACACCAAGATATGAATGAATATCTTCTACTTGTACCTTTTTCATGGTAACAAGTTCTTCTAACAGTTTTGCAGCATCACGGAAAGAATTATCGCTGTATTCCGCAACAAGATGTAAAGCTTCATCCGTCATGGTGATTTTTTCACTCACCGTGATGCGTTTTAACATATGAACTATCTCATGTTTTTTTGCTTTTCCGAACTGAATGAGAATACATCGAGATGCGATAGTTTTCGGGATTTTTTCAGCGTTTGTTGTTGCAAGTATAAACAGTACGGTTGAGGGAGGTTCTTCGAGTGTTTTTAAAAGGGCATTAAATCCGTCATTTGTTATCATGTGTGCTTCATCGATGATAAATACCCGATACGTTCCGAGTAAAGGTAAAAAGGATGATTCTTTAATCAAGTTTTTAACTTCATTTATTCCCCTGTTTGATGCAGCGTCCATTTCGATTACATCAGGAAAAGATGACTGGTCTATACTTTTGCAGTTTGCACATGTATTACACGGTTCAATGGAGGCTCCTTTTTTATGAAATACCGTATTGAGACAGTTGACTGATTTGGCAAATATACGTGCAAGTGATGTTTTACCCGTCCCTTTTTGACCCACAAACAGATAAGCGTGAGGGAGCGATTTTCCAGAAAGGATATTTTTAATTGTTTCACGGGGCACAGAATTATCTATTTCACTGATTGTTTGAGGGCGGTATGTTAGATAGTACATGATTAAGAAACTTTAAAACTCAAAACTTAAAATTCACAATTGAATGTATCTATTTTACTTTAAAAGATTATTAAGGCCGTGTGCAATCATTTCATCAATCATATCCTCTACTTTTTTATTCCGTTCTGCGGCTAAAAGAACAATCTGGGGATAACATAGTACAATCTCACCGAGTAAGTGCTCTGTTTCGTGTTGAGGTTCTTTTGCATAAGAAAAAGCAAGTACAGGAAGAGCCACCTTTTCATGTTTATAGGTTGAAGCGATTTGTTTCATCTTATTTTTACCTACAAAGATGCAATTCACTACTTCATTTTTTGGTAGTTGATATCCTTCAAATAAGTCATCAAAAAGACGCAGAATCCTTTTTCTGTTAATCTTGTATCGCGAAGAGGTGACTATATGGATCATATTTTTTTCACTTGATGAAAAAAAGCAGTTTTACTTCTTCTTCTGCGGGCTCTCATTTTGATGCGTTCTTTTTCCTCCTCTTTCTTTTTCAGAGAAGGTTTCTTGTAAAACTGTTTTTTACGTAGTTCGTCCACGATATTTTCTTCCATAAACATCCGTGAAAATTTGCGGAACATACTATCTTTTGTTTCACCTTTTCTTCTTGTTATATAAACCATGATATAAACACCTCCCCTTAATTAAAATGACAAATGCTAAATAACAAATAACAATATAAAATCAAGTTCGGAACCCACAGAAATTACAATCTTATCAATGACCTTACTGTCAATTGTATTATATTTTTTTTATTATTTCAATGAGTTGCGAAACAGAAAGTGAAGAAGGTATTGAATCGGTGTTTTGGGACGCATCGTTTAAAAGCATATGTTTTGATACATGAAAATACCAGCTTGCTTTAGCATCTTCCTTGATAATTGCTTGATAGAGGGGTTCAAGATCGATAGGAATATGAGGAGGAATTTTAATACGTACATATCCCTTATCAGGATCTTTGGTAACCACGAGTGAATATCCTTTCTTTTGCGCGAGTTTCATCGCTTCTTTGTTGGCCGTTGAGAGAATAAGAGATTTTCCCCATACTGAAGTAAGAACGAACCCTTTTTGTATCTCATCCTCCGCTTGTACTTTACTTATGAATACCTGTAACGCTGCTTCAAGAAACGGAAAAGACAGGTTAACGGTTGTAGCATCTGACTGCACAGAATATTTCAGTCCGCCAATCAGCTGATGAAGGCCAATATCATACCGGTCTGCATCAGGTTCGGGATACTGACATTCTGCAAAATGGTCAAGTTCAGTTACAAGTCTGATGAGACGCCTGAGACCTTTTTCGATTTTTAGATTAATATGATTTTGTTCGACAAGATAATGAAACACTCGTTCTGAAGCACAGGTGTGTTCGGTTGTTTGATGATGGTCAAACTTTCCCAGTCCTGTATCTACATAGATAACTGAAGGGTCAGAGTCAACGGGAATATTATTCCAGTTTGTTCTGGATGCAACAAACACAACATCTGCGGATTCCCAATCCGGTAAAAATGTTTTTATAAGCCACACGCTTGTTACTGCATCCAGATCAACAGAGCGGTGGGTAACTATGGTTTTTGTCATATCTTACTTATTTTAATTTTGCAAGTATTTCATCAAGGGATAATACCATGACTGTTCCTTCAGAACGTTCTTTATATTCGATTTTATCAGCGGTTTTGGGCGAAATTACGAGACGAATCGGTATCCCGATGAGATCGCAGTCAGCAAATTTTGCGCCAGGTGAAATATCGGGACGATTGTCATATAAAACAGAAATGCCATTTTCTTCAAGCTGTTTCATAACATGTTCAGCTTTCAGGTGAGTTTCATTATCTTTTCCGATGGCAATAAGATGGACGTTATAAGGAGCAATTTCCTTTGGCCAGATGATACCTGCTTTATCATGATACTGCTCAACAATAGTTGCCATGGTACGACCAATTCCTATCCCATAACAACCCATGTAGAACGGTTTTTCTGTGCCATTAACATCAGTGAAAACTGCACCCTTCATCAAATTGGTGTAATGATATCCAAGTTGAAAAATATTTCCCACCTCAATACCCCGTTTTTCAATAAGCTTTTTTCCTTCTTTAACAAAACCTTCTTTTGCAACTGCAATATCTTCTACAATATCTGGTTGGTAATCACGCATCCAATTTATGTTCAATAGATCCTTTTTAGGTTTATTAGCTCCTCCGTATGCATTTTTGATGAATTTCAATGAGGGATCAGCAACAATAATCAATGTTACATTTTTTTCAACATGTTCTTTAATCCCAACAGGAGAAATAAATCCCGGTTCACTGTTAATTTGTGTTCTAATTTCATCATCTGTTGCAGGCCGTAATGTAATTGCTTTTGCAACGTGTTTGAGTTTTGTTTCATTCACATCGAGATCTCCTCGTAATATGGCAAGTATGAAACGACCGTTCTCATCAACAAATAGTACATCCTTTATTTGATGCGTAAGCGGTTTGTTATGAAATAAAACACCATCTTCCATAGTGGTTCCACGTGGTGCATCAACCTCAGTTAACGGTTTTTCCGTATCTGTGGTGTTTATAGTATCCCGATCAAACAGTGCGACTTCGATGTGTGCTTGATAGGATCCATCTTCAGTGGTAAGGTATGAGGTTTCTCCTGCCTGAGATTCAACAACAAATTCATGACAATACTCACCTCCGATATATCCGTTATCTGACTCAACTATCACCGTTTTAAGACCAAGACGATTGAAAATGCGGGTATAGGTGTCACTCATGTTCTGATACGCTTTTTTAAAAGACTGTTCATCACTATCAAAAGAATATGCATCCTTCATAATGAATTCGCGGACTCTCAGTAATCCGCCACGCGCACGCAGTTCGTCACGAAATTTTGTTGAAAATTGGTATATATTAAACGGAAGGTCTTTATAACTAATCTGGAATTTTCGAACTACATCAACAAACATCTCTTCAGCTGTTCCGCCAAGAGCGAACTCTGCTTTTCGGCGATCAGTTACCTTCATAAGCTCAAAACCCGTTGTGTTGGTCCGATTGGTTTCTTGCCAAAGTTCAAGAGGATGAAGGACTGGTGATATCATCTCCTGTGCTCCTGAACGATCCATTTCTTCTTTAATAATTCTCATTATTTTTTGTTGGACAAGTTGACCTAAGGGAAGAAAGAAAAATCGGCCTGCTGTTGACTCTCTTATATATCCACCTCGGAAAAGGAGTCTGTATGAATCCATAACAGCGTCAGAAGGTGCTTCCCGAACTGTTTTTCCAAAAAGATTGGAGTAATACATAGATATATTATAACTAAATATCATACTAAAAAATGGATCATTGTGTTATGTTGGTTTCTTGTAGTTATTTTTTTGGAGCTGGTGTAAGTGGTGGTTTCCATTTTTTAAAAAAGGGTATTGCAAGAACACCAAGAAAGTCCACAATGGTTGCATGTTCCACATGCGATTTTTTATATGCATCTAACGCAGCTGAAAACTCTAGATCAGCAACATAACCTAACATCTGAGCAATCGAGACAGCATTTTGTATGGTCCAAATCGATTTATCAGTAAGTCTTAATTTATCAGCCATAACTTATGAAATGTAATTGCTGTATTTAATATGGAAGATTAATCATTTGTTATGACTGATCGGGTGAAATTTTCATACGTTTCATAGTATAGCCAAGTTTATCAAGTACCTTACCGACAGTTTCCTGTGGTCCTGAAGAGTACGTATCAATAGTGAGATGATAATAAGATGGATTCCAAAAATCATAATCACCGTATATTTTTTTCCATTCAAGCATATTTCCCTGTTCTCGTTCATGGATAAAGTGTTTTGCCTGATCGATTGTTACTCTATCGCGGTTTGCGACTCTGTCAACTCGAAGCGCATCATTACTGCATTTTAAAAAAACACGGAGTGTGTTTTTCAGGTCTCGTGCCATAAAACCGGAAAGCCATGCCTCAATAACATAGTGACCCTCTTCAGTAAGTAACCGTTTGGTACGATCATCAAGTTTATTATGAAACGCAGCATCAGCTAAACTTGCGAGTGGTTGTACGTATTCCTTCGTAAAATCACGAAGCAACTGACCACCTGAAGTAAATTTCCAGCCTAAAGGTTCAAGAAACGGTTTGAGATTATTGGTTAATGTTCCCTTACCTACTGCAACACC
>CAZYXQ010000051.1:0-7277 GCA_964651235.1 uncultured Gammaproteobacteria bacterium | reverse complement strand
GGGTATCATAAAAATCAAACTCAGAAAACGACATTTTAGATGACTTTTCCATAACTAATCCGTCTTTTTCAGCGAGAGTAAGTATGCGGGAAACCATATTACCCAACTCGTTTGCCAAATCAGCATTATATAGTTCTTTCATTCGTGTGAGAGAATAGTCACCATCGTCATATGAAGGGATTTCTCTCAGAAGATAATACCTTACGGCATCAGAACCGAATTGTTTCACCATTTCAAATGGATTGACCACATTACCCAGACTCTTACTCATTTTTTGCCCCTGTGAAGTGATAAAGCCATGAATCCGGATTTGTTTAGAAGGAGGTAGCTGCGCTGACAATAACATTGCCTGCCAAATTGCTGATTGTTGTCTGAGATTATCTTTTCCTGCAACCTGTATTCCGGGCCAAAATAATAGTGCTTCTTTGTTTTTCGGCCAACCCAAATTTGACAGATAAAACACAAGAGCATCAAACCACACATACATAACATGTTCCGGATCTCCGGGGACGTCTATTCCCCAAGGCATTTTTGACTTAAGTCTTGAGATGCTAAAGTCTTGTAATCCTTTTTCAACAAACGTTTGGATTTCGCGCATTCTATTTTTAGGTACAATAAAATGAGGATTGATTGTATAAAGCTCAAGGAGTTTGTCTTTATATTTTGAGAATCGGAAAAAATAATTTTCTTCCTCAAGTGATTCAATTTTCATTTTCGGATGAATTGGGCATGTACCGTCTTCAAGTTCAGAATCAGTTTTCTCCAGTTCGCATCCGACACAGTATTTCAGCGCATAATTTTTTTTATATATATCTCCATTTGATTCACAGCGTTTCCAGAATTCCTGAGCTGCCTGAATATGGTTTGGATCGGTGGTGCGAATAAAATGGGTAGTTTTAAGATTTAATAGAGAAGGGAGGGACTTAAATTTGTTTGCATATTGGTCGCAATAGGTTTTAGGATCTGTATTGGATTCTTTTGCTTTACGGAATATTTTTACTCCATGTTCGTCAGTACCAAATCCAAATCTCACCTCAAATCCTTTTTGTTCTTTAAATCGGGCAAGTGCGTCGGCTTGAACAATTTCCAGAGCATATCCTATATGCGGATCAGCATTGACATAAGGGGCTGTTGTTGTGATGTAAAACCGTTTTTGCATGCTCCTATTGTAACAAAAAACGTACTCCAAGTACAAAAGAGATAAGGAGAGCACTATTTAATACATTAAAACCAATTATAGCGTTGAGTGTTAATAATAGAAACACAAGAATGGCTGCAGTAATAGCATTTCGTTGATCAGATATAAATAAACCCATTAATAGTATCCAAAACGAAATGAGGTTAATGAAGAGGAAAATTACCATGGGGTTTACCGGAGGAACATAATACAAGATCCAGCATATGATACAACCCATGATGAAAAGCAAGAATGTGCTTTTTTTCTTCTGTTGTATTATATTCAGTATGCTCATAACGAAATAATAAATTCCCCCTTGAAAGTCAGGTCCCAATAAATTATAATGACCCATATATGAAAAAACTACCGGATGATAAGCAGAAGCTTATTGAATTATTTGCACAAAAAACCGGAGATACAGGCTCTCCGGAAGTTCAGGTTGCCCTCTTAAGTCAAAAAATTGAGCGCCTGACAGAACATCTTGATATCAATAAAAAAGATAACCATTCCCGAAGAGGTCTTCTGAAGGTAATTGCAAAAAGACGCAGGATCATGAATTATCTGCAGAAGCTTGATGGGAAAAGATACAAGGTTTTAATTGAGAAAATCGGTTTAAAAAAATAATCAAGACTTCCAATCTTCTCATATAATCATATTCCTGTACCTGTTACAATGAGAACTATATTACAAGGTTTAATACATTAATTATTTATCTTTCATTTTATGAACATATTTGAGAAAACACTTAAACTCAAAGGCGGTGATCTTAAACTGCAGTTTGGTAAGTTGGCAAATGCAGTTGACTCTTCAGTGTATGCGGAATTAAATGGTGCTGCAGTGCTTGTGACTGTTGCTGTAGGACCTGAAAATCCTGCAATTGATTATTTTCCCCTTTCAGTTGAATACGTTGAAAAATTATATGCAGGCGGACTTATCAAGGGTTCTCGCTGGATTAAAAGAGAAGGGAGACCATCGGATGAGGCAGTGTTAACAGGAAGGCTCATAGATAGATCGATCAGACCCCTTTTTCCCAAAACGTACAAAAAACAGGTGCAGGTTGTCATAACTCTTCTTTCGGTTGACGGAAGTACGTCAGTCGAGATTCTTTCTTCCATAGCCGCATCAGCTGCACTTGCTGTTTCAACGGTTCCCTGGGATGGACCGATATCAACGATGAAAATAGGATATGTGACAGGAGGAGATACAAGTAAGGGGTTATTTTTGATTAATCCATCAGAAGAAGAAATGCAAGCTTCCTCACTCAATCTTGTGGTTTCTTCGACAAAGGATAAAGTGGTAATGATTGAGACAGAAGCTGATGTGGTTAACGATGCGGTGATTGAAGAAGGTATTGAAGAGGCAAAAAAAGAGAATAAAAAAGTAATTGAATTTATTTCAGGAATTGTGAAAGAGATTGGTAAACAAAAGACACCGGTCATTGAACAGGAATTGAATACTCAGGTTCGGGATATCATAAAAAAATCGTATTCAAAAGAAATAATTGAAGCTCTCAAAGAGTCCGCTGCCAGCGCAGGCAGTAATAGTATGTTGTTAAATAATATCATTGATCGTATATACGAAGATTTAGAAGGAAAACTCGATAAAAAACAGATTTTAAATGCTGTTACGAAGTATAACTATGCACTTATAAAGGATAATATTCTCAAAAAAAAGGAGAGGGTTGATGGAAGAGAGTTGGACGAAGTAAGAAAAATATATGTGGAGGCGGGATTATTGCCCCGCACTCATGGTTCAGCTCTGTTTCAAAGAGGACAGACACAGATTCTTTCAATTGTAACATTAGGTTCGACAACACTTGAACAGCTCATTGAAGGACCTGAGGGTAAAGAAGCAAAGCGGTACATACATCATTATTCGGATGGGCCGTATTCCTATGGTCAAACCGGACGGATGTTTGGACCGAGTAGAAGAGCAATCGGTCATGGTGCACTTGCTGAAAAAGCGATTGAACCGGTATTACCCGGTTCGGAGGAATTTCCGTATGCAATTCGGGTTGTTTCAGAAATATTAGCTGAAAACGGATCTTCATCTATGGGTTCCATATGCGGATCATCACTTGCATTAATGGATGCAGGAGTACCGGTTCGTGATGCAGTTGCAGGTGTCGCGATGGGAATAATGACTGATGGTGATGATAAATACGAAATTCTGACTGATATTGTAGGTCTTGAGGATTTTTCAGGAGAAATGGATTTTAAGGTCGCCGGTACAAAAGACGGCATTACTGCTATACAACTTGACGTGAAGAACAAAGGTCTTACCGCGAAAATGATAAGCGAGATTTTTTCACGTGCTAAAACAGCACGATTACACATTCTTGAAGAAATGGGTAAAGTACTTCAACGTCCAAGAGAATCAATTTCAGAATACGCACCTAAAGTAGTGGTTATCACACCACCTCAAGATAAGATTGGTGAAATTATCGGACCTGGCGGAAAAAATATCCGAGCACTTATTGCACGGACTGAAACAGAAATTAATATCGGCGATGATGGAAAAGTAACCATAAGCGGTCTTGATCGTACAAAAGTTGAAGAAGCTGTTTCGACAATCGGAAATATTACTCGTGAACTTCAGGTCGGTGAAGTATTTGAGGGTGAGGTAAAACGAGTCTTGGCTTTTGGTGCTTTTGTTGAATGTTTACCCGGAAAAGAAGGAATGGTACATGTTTCCAAGATGGGCAAGGGATTTGTAAGAGACGCTTCAAAAGTAGTTTCTGTCGGGCAAAAAGTAAAGGTAAAGGTATATCAGATAGACAATCAGGGAAGAGTGAATCTTGAGATGATCTGAGAAACCTGCTACAATGAATCTATGGCACGACGAAAGTCTCTAATAAAGATTCCTTTTTTAAAGGCAAAGATAAACAGCAAGACCATATTCAATATAATGGGGTTTATTCTCATTGCGTGTTCCTTTATTCTTCTTATTTCATTTATTAATGTTTTTTCACCTCAAGAAACCAGCGGGATACTTCTTAAAAAGGTCAATATTCAGTTGACAGAGCGTTTTGGAATGATATCCATATTTATACCGTTTCTTGTGATTTTGGTTTCAGGGCATTTTTTTAATACTAAAAAATTAAAATTCATCAAATTAAATCTTACCATCGGATCAATATTGATTTTTATTTCACTTCTTGGATTATTTCAAAGTGGTCTTTGGGGCCGTTACTTCTTTATTTTTTTAAAAACAAATATTTATATTGCTGGTGCTATTTTTGTACTCTTTACTCTTTTTATCATCGGTCTCATTCTTTTCTTAGATACTTCCATTGACGTATTTTTTTTAGGAGTTATTCGTATCGTCAAGGGGATCAGCTTGTTTATACATACTTACTTGTTTCGGGGAATTTCTTCTCAAAAAAAAGATCAAAAAGAAGTCGGGAAAGATCGAAATAAAAAATTTGAGTTCATCGAAGATAAAAAACCATTTGAGAAACTACAACCCAAAAGTCCACCAGCTCCAGCAATACATCCTATCAATGGGGTTGCATCAGCAGTAGCGAATAAGGATTTTGTTGTTCAACCGCTTTCTCAGTCAGCTTCATCCACGTGGGTATTCCCTCCACTTAATTTATTGGCTGAGGTTAAACAAGCTGAGGCTGATCGCGGTGACGTAAAGCGGAATGCTACGGTGATAGAAAAAACCCTGGGAAGCTTCGGAATACGCGCATTAGTTGATGAAGTAAATTTTGGTCCTGCTGTTACTCAATATGCCATTAAAATAACCGAAGGAACCAAATTGTCTAAGATAACATCTTTATCAAATGATTTAGCCCTTGCACTTGCAGCATCAACCGGTCAGGTGAGAATAGAAGCGCCTATCCCTGGACGATCACTCGTGGGTATTGAAATTCCAAACAATAGACCTCAAATAGTTCCACTGAAGGATTTGTTAGCCGACCCGCTTTTTACAAAAAATACCGATCCCTTGTTGGTTCCTCTTGGACTTGATGTTTCTGGGAAACCACAAGCTACCAGTATAGCTAAAATGCCACATTGTCTTATTGCAGGAACAACGGGATCGGGTAAATCAGTTATTTTAAACGCGTGGATTTCAACCTTTCTTTTTCGTACCAGACCTGAAGAACTTCGGATGATTCTTGTTGATCCGAAACGAGTGGAAATGGGTTCTTATAATAAAATACCCCATCTGCTTACCGAAGTAATTGTGGATACTGAAAAAACATTATCGGCTTTGCGTTGGACAGTTGCAGAGATGGAGTCGCGGTATAAATTATTTGCAAGTGCCAATGCACGTAATATTCAAAGTTACAATGCCATTCCCGGTGTTGAAAAAAAACCTTTTATTGTTTTTATTATTGATGAACTGGCTGATCTAATGATCTTTGCCCCCGGTGATGTTGAGGGATTGATTACGCGTATTGCTCAGATGGCGCGTGCAACAGGAATACATCTTATTCTTGCGACTCAACGGCCGTCAGTAGATGTTATTACCGGTCTCATGAAAGCAAATATCCCAACACGCTTAGCATTTAATGTATCATCAATGATCGATTCGCGGGTTATTATCGATATGCCCGGTGCAGAAAAACTGCTTGGTAAAGGAGATATGTTATTTCTTCCGCCTGACCAGGCAAAACCGAGACGTATACAAGGCCCCTTTATAACGGAAAAAGAAGTTTCACAGCTTGTAAAGTTTATTCGGTCCCAGGCTCCTGAGGTTCATTACACTGAAGAAATTACAGAAGGGGTGGAAGAAACGGCAGTATTACCGGGTGGTATGGAAATTCCCGGTAAAGCAAGCGATCGTGACCCACTTTTTATGCAGGCGGTTTCCATCATATCTTCATTTGATAAAGCATCTGCATCACTTCTTCAAAGAAGACTTAAGGTTGGATATGCACGTGCTGCAAGGTTACTGGATGAACTAGAAGCCGCTGGCTTGGTTGGTCCCTCCGAAGGTTCAAAACCAAGAGAAGTACTTAAACGTCCTATTTCGCAAAATAATACTCTTACCGAGGATACTTCTCAGACACTGTAATCATCCTTAATCACATAAGATATTTCCGTATATTTTCATTATGATCCTCAAGTGTTACTCCATAATGCATATTTCCTTTTTTATCAGAAATGTAATACCAATAAGGAGTATTAATTTCAGCCTGCGCAACAGCAGTTAATGAATCTAGACCGGGATTGCAGATGGGAGCCGGAGGTAACCCCTCATATTCATATGTATTATAGGTTGAATCTACTTTAATATCTTCTATAGTAAGATTTTTTTTCCACCACGATTTTTCGTTTTTTTGGTATCCAAGTGCATATTGGATTGTTGCATCAAGCTGCATGAGCCAACCTTCTTTATACCGTTTAATAAGTATACCTGCGACTTTTTGTTTATCTTCGGGAAACTTAGCTTCTTTTTCAACAAGCGATGCTATGATGAGACCTTCTCGTTCGGTAAGGCCACGTTTTTTTACTTCGGCTTTGAGATTTGTATTGTATTTTTTATCAAAATTTGTTTGAAAGATATTTAAAATACGTTCGATTGTTGCACCTTTTGGAATCAGATACGTATCGGGAAACAAATATCCTTCACGAGCTTTTTCAATAAATTCTATTGTTTCGATCCCGAAATTTTGAGTCAAAATCTGCGCGATTTCTTCTTTTCTTAACCCTTCAATAATTGTTACCCAGACGTCTTCAGTTCCATGAGTGAGATTCTGCGCTATAGTTTCCGCGCGCATATTTTTTGAAAGACGAAACTGCCCAGCCTGAATTTTTTTTTCAATTCCTAAACGTTTTACTATAAGGTAAAATACGACCCGGTTGCGGATAAGGTTTTCAGAGGCGAGATTGTTTACTATGCTGTTGAGACCCTCACCTTGTTTTACGGTAAACATGGAAACTCCCTGATTGTTTTTATCAACCGGAAGAGAACCCTCTTCATAAAACAGGTAAAAACCGATACTAATCATTACAAGGATGGTTAGTAAAACATATCTTTTTTTCATAGCATGTTAGATAACTTTATAAATGGGAAATGTAACAATTGTTTGTTCTGCTTCTTTCAGATGATAGTCATTGGAAGAATACATTGTAACCAATGGTTCACC
>CAZYXQ010000050.1:0-7421 GCA_964651235.1 uncultured Gammaproteobacteria bacterium | reverse complement strand
GAATTTCCAGATAGAGACAGATGATGTACAAACGATTGTTAGCTCTCTGGAGAAAAATAAATATCCCTTGAAACGGGGCATTAAAGATAATTGGTATAAGGGTAAAAATACATATTTTGGATGTCGGGAGGTACTCGTCATGGATCCAAGTGGATACTTATTAAGATTTTCAGAAGATTTGGGAGAAAAGAAAGTTCCACCCAAATTTTGCTAGAATACTTATATATGAAATCCCTTGTTATATACGACTCACTTTACGGAAATACAGAAAAAATCGCTCAGGTGATAGCACATAGCTTGTCGACTGAAGCGATACTGTTTTCAAAAATAAACGCTGCTGATTTAGAGAAAGTTGATTTGTTGATTGTCGGTTCACCCACTCATGGGGGAAGACCCACTGTTGAACTTCACAAATTCCTGGAAAATTTGCCTGAAAACTCACTTAATAACAAAAAGGTTGCCGTATTTGATACCCGTCTCCTGGAACAGGATCTTAACTTTGCATTGAAACTGCTGGTACGAATTATCGGTTATGCCGCACCTAAAATGGCTAAGCTTCTGGAAGCTAAGGGTGGAACATTATTAATTCCCCCCGAAGGTTTTATTGTAAAAGGAAAAGAGGGACCACTTGCACCTGATGAAATTGAACGGGCACAAAAATGGTTACAGGTAAAAACAATATGAAAACATTTTATGTAAAATCAGTTTTATTTTGGTTTGTACTCCTGATTCTTGCACTCTTCAATGCTACCGTGCGGGAGACAACATATAAGCCATTACTCACTCCTTACATTGGGTTATGGGCACATCAGATAAGTTCTATTACGGGAATACTTCTGTTTTTTGGAGGGATCTATATATTTTTAAAAAAAGTGTCAGCAACATATACAAAAACTGATCTCATTTTAGTTGGTTTCATATGGATAGCCATGACTTTTATTTTTGAATGTTTTATGAATTTTTATATACGACATCTTACCTTTACGCAAGTACTTGAAACGTACTATTTTTGGAAGGGAGAGACCTGGATATTTGTACTATTTTCGTTAATTATCTCACCATTGATAGCTGACCGGATTCTTAAAAATAAAAAAACTAATTAGGTATAAACTGATGAAGATTTTTAAAATAAAGTTTCAAATGAGATGGTTTTTATGTGTAATCTTTACCCTTTGTGTAGTATATATGGGAGGAAAAAGCATTTTACAATTTAGTAAGTCCCGAAATTTTCAGTTTTTTGGCGGATTAACTGCAAAAGTCGCAACTTCTGAAAAAGTAGTTGCTCTCACATTTGATGATGGTCCATCTTCTCACACTGCTGAAATTCTCAACATACTTAAGGATCAAAATATCAAAGCTACATTTTATGTCATGGGCAGTAATATTCAAAAATACCCACAAGAGACAAAATCGATAATACAAAAAGGGCATCAATTAGGTAATCATTCATTCTCCCATACACGCATGATGTTTAAACCGCTACATTGGATTGAAAATGAAATACAAAAAACAAATTCATTAATCAAGGGTGCCGGGTATATGGGAGAAATTACATTCCGTCCTCCGAATGGAAAAAAACTATTTCTTCTTCCTTGGTATATAAACTCCATCCATATGAAAACTATTATGTGGGATGTTGAACCGGATACGTTTTATAAGAAAAATAGCACTCACATTACCCGCTATGTTCTCAACTCCGTCAAACCCGGATCCATTATCCTCATACATCCTTTTTGTAATACCGATTGTGAGGCAGACAGACAATCACTTCCTGAGATAATCAGCGGTTTAAAAGCAAAAGGCTATCGGTTTGTTACGATAAATCAATTACTTACCTACCAACAAAATTGAGATTCCATAAATAACTATTTCTTGCCAGTTTGTGAAAATATTGTATGATATGAAAAGTAACTATATAAAATCGAAGTGTGAATACTATAGAATTTGACGAATACAAAAAGAAAATCACTGCATATCTATCTTCTTTTTTTGATTCTCAAATAAAACACTCAAAAAAGTATGCGTTGGATCGTGACATTCTTGACTCAATATTTGAGTTTGCAACAAAAGGAAAAATGTATCGGGGATGCATTCTCATATATGTGTATAAAATCCTGTCTGGTTCTCAAAACCTTGACAATGCCATCATCGCCGCTGCGGCTTTGGAATTATTTGAATCAGGAGTGTTAATCCATGATGATGTGATGGATAAAGATGACATGAGGCGGGGAGGACCCTCACTCAGATCTTATTTCCGTGCATTTTCTCCATGCAAAAATAACACAACAACAGTGACTGATTTCGGTGACAATATTGCAATATGTTCAGGTATTATCGCTTATTTTCTTGCGTATAAAATACTTTATACCATCAAATCACCCCCTCATATCTCAAAGAAACTTTTGCATGAATTTTCAAAAGAAATGTATCTTCTGGGATTATCCCAAGCCGAAGATATCCGTCTGACGACAAAAGAGCATAATGTCACACAGCAAGAAACAATTCAGATGTATATCGGTAAAACAGCTCGTTACACCTGGATTCTGCCCATACAGATCGCTCTTATTCTCTCAGGCCACAAAACAAAACTCGGAGCCCAGATGGAAAAAGTCGGTACATTGGCTGGAATTATTTACCAGTTAATAGATGACACGATCGGTATTTTTGGGGATAGTAAACATACCGGAAAATCCACAAGGGGAGATATCAGCGAAGGAAAAAAAACTCTGCTGTGGCACTATACAAGAAAGGGTTTATCATCAGAAGATCTTCACACGTTCGATACTCTTTACGGGAACAAGTGTATTTCGGAGGAAGAAATCATACAAGTTAAAACATTAATTCAAAGGAGTAAAGCCCAGGTATTAATAGACAAAACAATCGAAAAGTACAGTAAAGAAATCGAACGAAAAATTGCTCAAATGTCCATTGAAACCAAAAAAAAAGAATTATTCCTAGAACTATTAAGATTTATCAACAAGAGAACCAAATAATATGAAAAAAAAAGTAATAGTCATCGGAGCAGGAGTTTCCGGACTAGCTTCAGCAGCACTTCTTGCGAAAGACGGATTTGACGTCACCATCCTTGAAAAAAATAACGAAATTGGAGGTCGGGCACGGGTATGGAAAAGTGAAGGATTCACGTTTGATATGGGTCCTTCATGGTATATGATGCCTGACGAATTCGAACGATATTTTCAACTGTTCGGAAAAAAAGCCTCTTCATTTTATCCGCTAAAAAAACTGAAAGACCGCTATACGGTCATTTTTTCAAATGGCGCTTCATATGTAGTAAGTACCAATCTAAAGCAAAATATTGACCTGTTTGAACAGGTGGAAAAAGGCGCAGGAAAAAAACTTGTGGAATTCCTTCATCAAAGCAGATATCTGTATAACCAAGCCATGAGGAAACTCGTTTTTCTGGATTACCGGAGTCTCACACCACTTCTAAAACCCTCACTTTTAACAGCACTTTTTAAGCTTCGATTGTTTCAAAGTTTCCACAGTTCCGTAAAAGAATACTTTCACTCAAGTGATCTGCAAAAAATTATTGAATTCACCACAGTATTCCTGGGAGGCTCACCTTTCAACACCCCTGCATTTTATACACTTATAGCCCATACTGATTTTAATCAGGGTATCTGGTATCCAGAAGGGGGAATGGGTGAAATTGTTAAAGCCCTTTACACTCTTGCAACTAAACAAGAAGTAGTAATTCACACCTCTGAGCCGGTACATCAGATTAACATACATGATGGATCTGTGTGTGGAATCGTTACATCAAAAAAAACATATCCATGCGACATTGTTGTCACATCATGTGATTATCATCATACAGATACCGCACTGTTATCCAATACATATCGTACGTATCAGAACGCCGAATGGAAGAAAAAAACACTCGCACCGTCTGCTTTTTTAATATATCTGGGGATAAAAGGCAAGATAAAAAAACTTACCCATCATGTTTTATATTTTGACGATTCATGGGAAAAACATTTTCAGAAAGTATATGATAAACCCGAGTGGCCCACACATCCGTCATACTATATACATTGCCCGACTAAAACCGATCCCTCCCTTGCTCCTGAAGGGTGTGAATCTATTATGCTTCTTGTTCCGGTCGCACCCGGCCTTAAAGACTCGCCTGAGATAAGAAGTGCTTTTTCCGAAAAAATAATTGCACACTTTGAAACTTTAATCGGAGAAAAACTAAGTAAACGGATTATTACAAAGCGCATATTTGCACATTCTGACTTTGCATTGGATTACAATGCATATGAAGGAACCGCTTTCGGACTTGCACACACGCTTTTCCAAACGGCATTTTTTAGGCCTGCAAATTTCAGCAGAAAAGTAAAAAATCTGTATTTTGCCGGCCAATATACGAATCCCGGAGTAGGTGTGCCTATTGCACTTATTTCTTCCCAAATCGTCCGTAATTTAATAAAAAAAGATCATGAATAGGTTTGAGGCAACTACTAAAAAAGCAAGTAAAACATTTTATCTTGCAAGTTTATTGTTTCCAAAAGAAGTAAGAGAGGATGTATTCATCCTATATTCGTTTGCCCGCATTGAAGATGATTATATTGACAGCAATCCTTCTGATTTCAAGTCGTTTAATGCATATGTAGATCTGACAAAACAGGCATTTAATGGCAAAAAGGTTGAAAACCCCTATATCAATGCATTTGTAAAGATGGCAACAAGAAGGTCAATAAACATTTCATATATTGATGATTTTTTCAAAACCCAATACATGGATTACCATAAAAAAGAATATAAAACGATTGAAGAACTGGAGCAATTCACCTATGGTGTCGCAGAGGTGATAGGGCTCATGATGTGTCAGATAATGGAAATCCCAAAAAAAGCATTCCCTTTTGCTCAAAAACTGGGGCGCGCTATGCAACTGCTCAACATTGTCAGAGATATATCTGAAGATGCAAGGATGCATCGGAACTATATACCACAAGAAGATTTGAAACGCTTTGGAATAATAAAAAATCTGATATCCCAGAATAATCCAAACGATGTTAATAATCTTATACGATTTGAGGTTGCACGTATAATCACGCTATTAAAAGAAGCAGAGAAAGGTTTCACATATATTCCAAATTCCTATTTATTACCCATTGCAGTCTCTTCAGACTTGTATAAAAAAACAGCATACATCATTGAAAAAAATCCACAAGTTATATTTCAAAAAAAAATTAAACCCGGGACATGTACCATACTGAATACGGTTATTGTACATATGATGTTACGCGCATTAAAATGGGGCGTGTATTCTCAATAATATATGAAATATGAATATTTAATATTTAATCTCCTTATTCTGTTGGGACCCATGTGTGTGATTCTGTTTTACCCAAAACCTCAGCTTCCAAAAAAAATACCTTCCCTCATTTCAATCGGATTATCTGCAATCATATTTATCATATGGGACCAGTTAGTAACCGATTTATTCTGGAGCTTTAATAAAAAATATATACTCGGACTTTTTATTGGAAAACTCCCTGTTGAAGAGATGTTGTTTTTTTTAACAGTACCATATGCGTGTCTTCTGTTATGGGTAAATATAAAATCTATCTGGAAACATGAAGAGAAAGTGAAACATAATCTTTATCTTTCATTCTTAATACTATGTTCTACGGCAGGAACTGTGTATTTTGGTTTATTAGGAAGGTGGTATACGGGCATCATCTTTGCATTAGTTTGCCCGCTTATTTTATTGGATATCATTCTTCATACTTCATTATTCCATAGTGTCGCATATAGAAAGTTTGTGTTGGTAGTCATTATTCTTACCGGAATATGGAATGGCTATCTTACCTTCCGACCGATAGTCATTTACTACTCCACATATAAATCAGGTTTGCAAATCGGAACAATTCCAGCGGAAGATTTTCTCTACGGAGTGTTATTGATAAGTCTTGTGGTGATCATTTACGAATTTATTTCAAATAAAACTCACATAAATCAAACCAACACATAACCTCCTTTTTACATATTAAATGTGTATTTGTTATAATTACCTGATCACATCTTTATATGTCAATTCAAAGAGCTAGACAAACCGAAGAAATAAAATATATATACTGTCCTCAATGTAAACATAAGCTTTCATTTTCTAATATAGAAAACAAATCAATACTATCATGTACACAATGCGGATTTATTTTTTGGAACAATCCCGTTCCTGTTGTGTCCGCCCTCATTATTAAGAACAATAAAGTTCTTCTCATCAAAAGAAAGGGAGAAGTATATAAGGGATATTGGGCTCTTCCAGGAGGCATTATCAATCAGCTTGAAAAACCTGATGATGCTCTGTTACGTGAAGTACATGAAGAAACTGGGTTTACAATAAAATCATGTAAACTTGTTGATGCATATCTCATTATCTATGCTCCAAAAGGAATAAAACGATTACCTTCACATACTTCCATTGACCTTGTGTACCAAAGTAGTCTGCTCACATCTGATTTAAACTTTGCACGAATACAGAATAATAGTGAGGTAGAAGAAATCAAATGGTTTCATCTTTCCTCTTTACCTTCCCGCATTGCATTCGGTCATCGGGATATGATTATTAAACATTCATCTCTATCAAACTCATTATGAAAGTATTAGTCACAGGAGGATCGGGTTTTATCGGTAGTCATCTGGTACATGAGCTCACTAAGCTCAATCATGAAGTTTTCATACTATCAAATACAAAACCTCAGGGAGATTCAAGAAAAAACTATATCTATGCCGATATTACAAATAGAGAATTAATGCTACAAACCATTCCTCAATATGACATCGTATATCATCTTGCAGGGTTACTGGGAACCAGTGAGCTTATTTCCCAGGCATATGCTGCATCAGAAGTAAATATTTTAGGTACGATAAATATATTAGATGGAGCCTTAAAACGAACTACAAAAATAGTTCACATAACCAAACCAAACTGTTGGTTGAATACGTATTCAATTACTAAATATGCAGCAGAGTCATTTGCCAAAATGTATCACAAGGAATTTAACCTCCCTACCGTCTCAATCCGATGGTATAACGTATACGGTCCCAACCAATCGTTCCATTGTCAAAAAGCTGTCCCTTTTTTTATCAGATGGGCTTTAAACAATAAACCCATCCAAGTCTGGGGTGACGGTACTCAAACGATGGATTTAATTTACGCAACAGATGCTGTACGGGCAACTATTGCCGTTGGAGAAGTAAAAAAATATGAAGGACAAACCATTGATGTAGGATCCGGAACTGAAACAACAGTTAACGAACTCGCCGAAATGATCGTGAAATATACAAATAGCAAATCCACAATTCAACACGTGCCCATGAGACCGGGTGAAGATGATCATACCAGGCTTTGTGCTGATATAACAACACTGAATAAACTCCGTTTTTCATATACC
>CAZYXQ010000049.1:0-7521 GCA_964651235.1 uncultured Gammaproteobacteria bacterium | reverse complement strand
ACCTTGCTTCTCGCCTCACTGAATATGCTCTTGATATTGTCCAGACAAAACCTCAATCCACCGACATACAAACCCCTAAAACAGAAGAAAAATCACCCGCATAATATTTAGGTAATACGAGGCGGTTTTATGTAATTAAGTTAAATTTTATATTTATGCGATTCCGTTCACCGATCGTCGCAATTCTCGGTCATGTTGATCACGGGAAAACGACTCTTTTAGATTATATTCGAAAATCTGAGATCACCAAGCAAGAACATGGCGGGATAACTCAAAAAATCGGAGCATATGAAGTAACAGTCCCCATAAAAGGCTATCCGATAGAAACAATTACTTTTATTGATACTCCTGGTCATGAAGCATTCTCACAGCTTCGTGCACGTGGAGCAACGGTAGCAGATATTGTTATTCTGCTTGTTGATGGTAGAGATTCTCTCATGCCTCAAACTATTGAATCGATTTCCCATATTAAACAAGCAGGTATTCCATTTATTGTTGCGGTGAATAAAATTGATCTAGATGATGTGGATCCAGAGAAAGTAAAAAATGACCTCTTGAAATATGAAGTTATGGTGGAAGGAAAAGGTGGGTCTGTCCCTTTTGTCCCCCTCAGCGCAAAAACCGGAAAGGGAGTATCGGATCTGTTGGAAACGATTCTGTTTATCGCGTCAGATAAAAAATTGGAGTGTGATGATTTAGCTCCTCCGGAAGCTTATATTATTGAAACAAAAAAAGATAGACGAGGAATTGTATTAAGCGCCATAATAAAAAACGGTACATTGCGGGTGGGAGATACCATATATGCCGATTCCATCAAGGCTAAAATTAAATCACTCATTAATGACACCAATAAACAAATTCCATCTGTATGCGCGTCCACTCCGTTTGAAGTACTGGGATTTAGTACAACTCCTGATGTGGGTGCCCGTATCACAAACTCCCCTGCTTCACCACAGCCAGAAACTACTACATCGATTCCTGAAACCCCGTTACAAGCCCAAAAATTTGATCTTTCATCAATTCTCGCAGTACCGAAAGAGGAAAAAAAATTATCACTGGTGATAAAATCCGACTCTCAGGGGTCACTTGAAGCTATTCGTGAAACGCTTTCCAAAAACGAACATGTAGAAATTCTTCTAAATGCGGTCGGAGATATCCACAAGTCTGATGTCTTTCTTGCCAAAACAGCAAAGGCAATCGTAATCGGTTTCAATGTAAAGCCTGACCCTGAAACAAAAGGGTTGGCAAAACAAGAAAAAGTCATTATCAAAACATATTCAATTATTTATGAGCTTCTGGATGAATTAAATGAGGTTGCCGATCTTTTACAGGAAAAAGAAGAACAGGAAAAAAACCTAAAAGGTGAAGCAAAGGTACTTGCTTCTTTTATGATTGAAGGAGAAAAAGTATACGGCATGAAAATACTGAAGGGTAAAATCGCAGTAGGAGACGAACTTCAACTACATAGAAATGATAATCTTATAGGAAAAATGCGTCTTGTATCACTTCAGATACGCGCGAAGAAGGTTCAGGAGGTCAAAAAGGACCAAGAATCAGGTATGGTATTTTCTGAACCGCTTGACATTCGGGTAGGGGATGTGGTAAAATGTATCCTATAATATGTTTCCAACTAACAATTCTCAGGCAATCTCTCGCATCGTTGAGGCAATTGGAAAAGGATCAACTGGGATTATAGTAATCCCCCAAAATCCTACCCAGGATGCAATTGCAGCTTCAACGGCACTCTATCTAAGTCTTCTGAAAATGGGAAAAGCAGTAAATCTGGTATGTTCAACACCGGTTAAAAGTGATCTTGTGGCTGCTGACAAAATCCAATCAAATCTCTCAGTCGGAGGAGATAATTTGGTGGTTTCATTCCCCTATAGTGATGGCGCAATCGACAAGATTGACTATAATATTCAAGGAAATTTTTTCAATCTTACCATCAGTCCAAGACAAGGTTTTCCTAAACTGAATCCAAATCAGGTTACCTATTCTTATAGCGGTGGATCGTTTGAATTTATCGTAGCAATTGATCTTCCCAACCTCAATGCGATAGGATCATTGTATCAGGATAATCAAACTCTTTTTCAGGGAAAAAACCTTATTAACATTGACAGACATCTGACAAATGGTTTTTTTGGCACTGTAAATTTTGTAAATAAAACCAGTTCATCAACCAGCGAACTCATCTTAAAAGTAATACAGGCTCTTTCCATAGAACTTGATAAGGACATTGCTACCAACTTATATACAGGTATAGCAGGAGCCACTAATAACTTTACCGCATATTCGGTAAACGCAGAAACATTTGAGACGATTGCACACCTATTGAAAGCGGGTGCAGTAAAAAAACCGGTTAAACCGATTGTTCCGGTTATGGGCCAAGGGTCAACCTCTCCATCATTTCCAAAAATAAATCCATTTACTAAACCTGTTGTACCTGAACAACAGCAAGCTGTTTCTCAACCAAGTTTTGAACACAGAACAAGCGGTTCAATAAATACGGTAGAACAAGGAAGCGCCTCTCAATTAAAAGAAGGAGCACCACAGGCTCAAGATTGGCTTAAACCTAAAATCTTCAAAGGCGGAGGATTAGTCTAATAGCGGTTTTTTAATATCAGGTTCTTCAAGCTTAATGCGTTCAACTGACTTAACCAGCTGATTGGTTCTGGTAGTACTCACCTCATTATATTGTTTGGAAAGTGACGTAATCCTGTCTCCGATTTTAAGAAACTCTTCATTGTACTTCACAAATTCATTTTCAAATGTTTTTATATGGCCAATGATTTTCTGAACGTTACTTTGATATTTAAAATTATCATATGCCTGTCTCACCATCCGTAATATTGCAGTAAAACTAAATGGCCCGGCAAGTACAACCTTTTGTTTCATTGCCTCAACCCATACATCATTCATCTTGTCATAAATAAACGAAAAGATCATCTCGTTTGGAATAAACATTATCACAAAATCAACCGTATTATCTTCCGGATTGATATAATCACGGGTTGTCACTTGTTTGATTTTCTCCCTGATATCTCGTTCAAATACCTTCATAAGCTCTTTTTTTCCTGCCTGATCTGCGGTTTCAGTCATCCTTTGTAGATTTTGATAAGGAAATTTTGCATCTATGTTTATTTTGATTTTGTTGGGTAAAAAAATGGTAAAATCAGGACGTTTACCGGTATCTTTTTGTTCTTTATTAAATTCATAGTCAACTCCCCTTACAAATCCACTCATCGATAACAAATCCTCAGCAACCTGCTCTCCAAACTGACCTCTCAGCTGGTTATTAGATAATACTTTTTTAAGACTTTCTGTAGTTGTTGAAAGCTGCTCGGTAATTTTTCTCTGTGTCTCAAGCTCACTTTTCAGTTCACGAAATGACCCAATCCGTTCTTTTTCAGCCCCCTGTAATTTCTCTTCACTTTGCTCGAGTTCATGCCTTATTTCTTTAATGAGGTTTTCTATCGCTGTTTTTTTATGTTCATAGTCTGTAGATATTTCTTTGCTTTGTGAACCCAGTTGTTCTTTTGCAACTGAAAGAAACTGATCTATCATTTTCTTTGTCACATCCGGAAGCACAAATCTGATAACCACAAATATTACTGCAATACTAATGAGTACGGAAGAAATAATAGGGATAAGCATATGTACCTATATCATACCAAAACCTACATAATTTTAAGTACAATAAACCATATGAAAATTAAGTGGATCGATGAGATTGCACAAGCAGAAAAAATCTCAATTTCAGAAATCATAAGCCGCATTCTGAAAAACCGCCGTATAAAAGACATCCAATCATTTCTTTCTCCCATACATCCGCAGTCCATGCGACTTGCCGACTTTGGCTTTAAAAAAGAACTAATAAAAACACTTGATCTTCTTACTGCAATTCATAAAAAAGGGGAGACGATTGTGGTATATACAGACTACGATGCAGACGGCATAACCGGAGGAACCATCATGTGGGAGACACTTTATCTTTTGGGATTTAATGTTATGCCTTATGTCCCTCAAAGAAAACAGGAAGGATATGGTTTTTCAATTAAAGGTATAGACCGCGTGAAAAAAGAATTTAATCCGGCACTTATCATCAGCGTCGATCACGGTATAACAGGCATTGAACAGATTGCCTATACAGCATCATTGGGAATTAAAGTCATAGTCACTGATCATCATCTAAAATCAGACACACTTCCAAAAGATGCCTATGCGATTTTTCATGTTCCTGAATTTTCAGGTTCTGGTGTAGCATATATGATCGCAAAAGAAATAAGTATCCATTTTGGACCGTCATCAAATAACCGTGATAAGGTATCTACCTATTTTAAACATGATTATCTTGCACTTGCAGCCATTGGAACGATAGCTGATCTTGTACCATTGACCGGACCATCGCGTTCGATTGTATATCACGGACTCAAAGCATTTAAACACATCACAAGAAAAGGAATTGCACACATAATAAAAGAGGCGCAAATACCTCCCGATAAGGAAATAACTCCGTATGAAATTGGTTTTATTATTGCACCCCGAATCAATGCTGTGGGCCGCCTTGAACATGCACTTGATGCACTACGCCTACTTTGTACCCATAATGACAAACAGGCGTATGAAATTGCTTCACGAGTCGGTGACACAAACCGTAAACGCCAGGATATGGTCACGGAAGCAGTCAAACAAGCAGATCAGATGGTCAAACACATGATTGAAGACCATACACTTCCCCTTCTTATTTTTTTGGAACGAGAAGATTGGAATGAAGGAATAATCGGTCTTATTGCATCAAAAATCGCAGAAAAGTATAGTCGACCTACGATCGTTATGACTAAATCGGATGGATTTTATAAAGGTTCAGCCCGATCAATCAATGAATTTCACATCACGGAATTCCTAAGAAAATTTAAAAAAATATTGATCAGTGTAGGAGGACACAAAGGAGCAGCCGGTTTTTCAGTTCTTGAATCCCAAAAAAAGAATTTATTAAAGAAAATGGAATCGCAGATGAAAAAAGATGCGAGAGAAGCGGATTTTGAAAAAATTATAACTTCAGATCTTAAAATACCTCTTACTCATGTAAATCTGAGACTCGCAAAAGAGATCAAAAAACTGGCCCCATTTGGGATGGGAAACCCTCATCCGGTACTACTTAGTGATGTCCGTATCCTTGATAAAAAACTGTTTGGAAAAAAACATGAACACGTAAAATTTTATGCGAAAGACCTGCAAAAAGATTCATTTCCCATGGAATTTATTTCCTTTTTCACTTCAGATGGATATAAAGATGTAGAAAAAGGCCAGTCTGTTTCAATGGTATATACTTTAGATATAAACAGATGGAACGGAAAAGAAACGGTAAGGGGAAAAATAAATCAATTAATTAAACCCATTCTTTTCTGAAATTTTTGCCATACTTCTTCCTTTTGTTCTGGAATAGTAATATACCGACTAAATACAGGATGATTAACCATTTCTTGAAGGGTACTAATACTAAATAATTGGGCAAATTTTCCTAAATAGCTTGCAACATCCAAAACATCTACAACTTGTTCAAAGCCTTCAAAATAATCTGCCGCATAGGGCAAAGAGTTCGTTAACATGATTCTGTCAACTAAACCATCATCAACTGAACGAAGAATATTATCCCTTGCAGGATGTGAAAGAACTCCATGAGTGGCAATAACCGTTATTGATTTAGCACCTAATGTTTTTAAGGCTTTACATGTTTTCTCCATTGAACCAAACGTATCAATAATATCGTCATAAATCAAAACATCTTTTCCATTAAACATTTCTCTGTTACCATAAATCATTGATAGATCTGCAACTTGATTATGCTCTTTTCTTTTTTTATCAAATATAGCAAGTTGTGAAGATAAATCTAATCCTAACAGTTCACTAAAATGAATACATTGCTGAAGACTTCCCTTATCAAGTGAAACAACCACAGTATTATCTCGTGACCGAGGATTTGTAGGGTCATTAAATTCCTGTGCAAGTTTATCAGCAAATATGGGAGCAGAAGATATCGGAAGGGTTTCTATATGTAATTTCACACCTTCAGGAAACCAATTCGGGACTACTGGATTTGAAACAGCATTGTAAGCTTCATAACTGTGAGGACCTAACCAGACGAGCTTCTGCCCATTTAAGCCTTGTATCGCTAATTGTCTTCCAATTACTTCCGCATCAATTGCCTCACCTGCACTCCTATCGCCATCCACTCCGGGTCCATCTTTATCCTGTCTTACTTCCATATAGGGGGCTATTCCAACTATTTTTTTTACTAGACTGGGTCTATCTTCCGTATGTATCAAAGAGTTCAACATCATTCCGACATGGTAAACCATTTCTTCCATCCGTATGTTGAATTGATTAGGTTCAATCCATATCGGCACATAAGCTACATCTTCATTTTCTTTCAGTTCACTTCGTAAACCTCGTGGACCTAAATGTGTTTGTAACCAAGGTGCTCCGTTTTTAAAAACTGATTTTTGAAGAAAAAGTCTATCCACGTTGTAAAATGAAGCTTTCAGTTCATGTAAAAATTGTCCGTAGGAGTTATACATGGGGTGATTTACCCTATACTGTTGAGGTCTTACTTTTTCTGTCATTTTGATTTATACAAACACAATGCCCCTTATTATAGGCTTTTTATTTCAAAAAGCAACTATAAGATATTTGGAAAAATAAAAACTAACTTTAACATTATTTGATATTACGGATTAAGTATCCTATAATAGTATTATGCCTAAAGAAAATGGATCATCGCATGAATGGCTTCCGGGATTGAATAAACCGGAGAATTTAAAGGATTTTTTTAATCCTAAACTGGGACTTTATCCTTTTTTAACGGCAAAATTTTTATCAGGTTGTCGTGCTCTTGAAGAACTGATTCAACATGAATCACCTGATTTGATAGTATATCCGTTAAGAGGAGCTGCTCCTTTATACTGGGCAGTAGATGAGTTTACAAAACTATCCTGTAGAAAAAAAAGTAAACAACCTCAAACAATCTTTCCCCGAATCGGCACAGCACTTAATACAAAGACCGGGTATGAATTTGGATTTTCACCCGCAGAAAAACAAACAATCGTTGCCCATGAACTGGCTTTACTAACGGAAAGAACCGATAGACTCAGACCTATACATAAAATCATGTTAGTAGATGAGGTTCAAAGCGGAGGGACAATATCACAGGCAATGCCAATTATTATGAGGTTAACTGAAAAAAAATTTCAAACAACTCAGTTTGTTATGGTTGGTGTACAAGATTCGAGACCTAAAAAACAAAAGGAAAAAACTCCCGGTTATATCAAACTAATAACGAATATTAAAGATAATCAAACCGCATATACTATTAACGTCCCTCTTTTTATGGTCGACAGAGGTTATTTTTTAGATTCTTTATTAATTCCAGAAGATATTAAAGGACAAAATAAAGGAACACAACTTCATATTATGCACAATATTATTGCGGAAAGATTTATCAGAGGACTTGCGGTCTGTTCA
>CAZYXQ010000048.1:0-7731 GCA_964651235.1 uncultured Gammaproteobacteria bacterium | reverse complement strand
CGTCTTGCCGAACGCGCATTCTTGATATCAGTGTCTGAGAGGATCATATATAAGTAGTATATCATACGTATTTTATGATGACAGAAAAATGATATCTGGTGTATACTCCTAGTCAAGTTATGAAACGGCTCAAACCATTTTACAATTTATAACACAACCCGGATACCCCGGGTTTTTTTATATGCCAGAAATAAATACGGCTCAAGAAAAAGGTAGGCAAGTTATTTCATTATTAAAACAACCCAGGTATTTGGATGGTATGGTGTATGGGAATGGAAAAGATATGTCGATAACAACAGAAGAGGGAGTTACCGAAATATGGGAGCATTTTGTGACCTTTCCACCCGAGCTGGCACGTGCTTTTCCGGGAAGTTATGTTGATCCGAATGATTTTATAAAAGAAATTGGATATAAGGAAACAGAAGCATTGCCGCTTCATGGTTTATTAGGAAAAGACAGAGGGGTTTTTGAACATCCTGTATTTAGATATGAAGAAGAAGGTTTTGGGGTACGTATCATAAACGGTACAACAAATAGTCATGCAATAATGTTAGCAACTTTAGCATTCCAGGATCAACATTTTAGCAAACCCGAAACAAGAGCGCAGTATCAGGAACATTTATTTTCTGGTATTGAGACTGCTTTAGCAAAAAGAACCGACCCTCAGCATGGTATTAGAATTCATGATGACTGTCTTGCTTCGGGAGATTCAATTGCCGGGTATCTCATGCGTCATTTAAAAGAAGATTCTGACGTATTAAGGCATGGAGTTGAGGTGGTTATAGACGGTCCGGCAACAGCCCAAGGAATCTTATTTTTAAAAGCTTTTGCCAAAGCACACGGGATACCACTTCACATTACTGCATCGTTTATGGCGTTTGGATTAAGCGCTGGAGAAAAAGCGGGGGAAATACGAAAACATGCAAACTATATTACCTGTCCGGACGAACTCCTTGCATTTTTTGATGTAGAAATTCAACAAAAACTAAAAGAATTACATGCGGAAGACGGGAATATTTATGTTGTGGGAGATATGGGAGAAGCACAAAGGGGAATACATGGTGATGATATGCAAAAGATTCGGCAAAAATATGGCGATATGTATTGTTGTTGGAACGATTCTCGTAAAGACAGTCATGGTGATCATCCGAATGGAAACACATTACAACGTTTTCCCTATGAAGCTGGAAGACCGGATGATGTGTATCTTGCGCGTGGTGGTTATCTACCGTATGAATTTGATCGGTTTCTAAATCCGGAGTTTAAAGAAACCAATATTGTTATTGAACAAGCAGCCAGAAGATGGACACAAGAATATGGGTATGGAGCTGCATTTAGGAAACTTCACTAGGGTTTTTTAGACTTTGTAATAAGCTCCAATACCAGTTGATGAATGGTGGATGCGTTTTTCATTACCTCGTTTTCAGTACAATCAATCTTATACCAATGCCGATATTTTTTAGTAAGAGCAAGATACATTTCTTCACTAGCTTTTCGGTGGTGCAAGTCTTTTTCTGCAATATCCTGTTTTTGCCCTTTAAGATACGAACGCGAATCCTTTTTTTGAGTCAGTGCCAAACCTATTTTCCAGGGGACATACAGATAGATAACCATATTTTCTTTTGGGATTTTATGCACCTTATACTCAAGGTCGTATTGCCACTTGAGAAAATCTTTTCTTTCTTGCATTATGGTAAATTTGGCGCCTTGGTGAGCCATACTTGAAGTAGCATATCGGTTTGCAACAATATATCCACCACGGCCTAGGAAATCTTCCATTTCCTGTTTCACCGAAGCACGATCAAGCGCATATGCCAGTGAAATAAGATATGGTGAGACCTGGTCCATTTCGCCAAATTCACCCCTTAGGAATTTTGCAACAACCTTACCATGAAATGAATGATAGTATTGGGGAAAATCAACATATTTTACCGGGATCTTTTCTTTTTTAAAATGTTCAACTAAAAGGTGAGCCTGTGTTGTTTTTCCCGAACCGTCCCCTCCATCAATGACAATTAATTTTCCTCTTCTTTTTTTCATTTTTTCCACATGAGTAATAAAATCATTCAGTTTAAAACGGAGATTTGATTCGGTGTAATATTCGGTATAAAGATTTTCTGAAGGATTTCCCACAAGCATAGGGGATATGGTATCCTCAAACTTAGTATCAATGAGTGCGAGTACCGGTTTGTTCTGGGTTAATGCATATACAATCTGTCCACCAACTCCAAGAGACGGTTTGGAAGTTTCTGCAATTATTAAATCGGATTGATCAATCAATTTTTTCTCTCTTTCAAAGATTTCCGGAGGAGTAAGCTTAGTATCTTTTTCAAGCAATTTTTTACTGATGATCTGTTCTCCGGATATGATATTCAGACGATGCTGTTTAAGGAGAAGTAAAATTTTTTTATAGCGCGGTGTAAACTCACCGTTATATGTGGTTGATGCGGTAAAGTATACTTTCATGAATTAAAGGTAATAATATCATATTTTACAAAGTGACGGTGTCATATTCTTTGATTTTATTTTCGAGAATAAGTCCTGCAATTTTGTCTTCAAGTTCAGTAGTGATAATTCGTTGTAGATTACGTGCTCCAAACGCAGGATTATATCCTTGTGTGATGATTGCTTGTAATGTTGTGTCAGATACTTCGATCTTAATCTTATATAGGGTATAGATTGTTTTTTTAATTTCATCAATCATTTTCTTCGCCATGATAAGAATTGAATCCTGGGTAACAGGATTATATGTGATTACTCCATCAAAACGGTTCAAAAACTCAGGAGTAAAAATATGGTGGGATACCAGATGATTAAGAAGATTATTTTGCTGATTTGTAATGACCACGGATTCTTCCTGTACGGGTACCGGTGAGGAAGGTGATAATGATTCAAGTTTATTTAGAACATTTTGTTCTTTAAACAGATAATCAGCTCCTGCATTTGAAGTCGCAATAACCATCAGATTTTTACAGTCAACCTTTTTCCCAAACCCATCGGTGAAGTATCCTTCATCCGTGAGTGTCAGAAAAATATTCAAAAGATCCTTATCTGCTTTTTCTATCTCGTCAAGGAGAAGTACTGCGTAGGGATTTTCCCGAATATGTTTACTGAGGAGTCCGGGAATACCCGACTCAATTGATCCGATTAGAATTTTGATGTCATCAATTTTTTGATATAGTGACATGTCGAACCGAAGTAAGTATTTCTCGCTTCCGAAAAAAATATCGGCTAACGCTTTAGCTGTTTCAGTTTTCCCCACTCCGGTAGGACCCAGGAATAAAAAACTTGCCAAGGGTTTCTTTCGTTTTCCAAGAAGAATAAATGACCGTCTCATGGCAGCGGCTAACTGGGAAATTGCTTGATTTTGATGTATAACCCGTGAAGACAGATCTGCCTCAAGATGCAGTAGTTTGTGCTTCATTTCATCGGTTAGACGGGTTGGTATATGTGTCTTTTTGGAAAGAGTAAGGTCAATAAATTCAGGAGTAATAATTGGGGGTGTGGTGTTTTTTGCATGCGTCGAATGGCTTTGATTATATGAGGCACAAGCAGTATCAAGAAGATTGAAAGCTTTTTCAGGAAATGGAATATGAGTAATATAAAATTCGCATTTATCAATGGTATCAATGATTGTTTCGTAGGGGATAATCACTCGATTTCTTTCTTCAAACTGATATGCTGTTTCAAGAAGAGTTTGAATTGCCTGTTCTTTGGTAATTTCCAATACATCAAGTTTTGAAAAGATACGGTTTATTTTCTCGTTCACAAAGATAAATCGTTGATAAAAGAATGGTATTGTAATTCCAATAAACTGAATATTGCTAGTTTTACCGAATTTTTCGATTGCAGAAGTAAGGTCAACTCTTCCTTGGTCATAGGATACAAAGCGGTCGATATTTTCGATAAGAAGTATGACGTTTTTTGCTTCATGTGCTTCGGAGAATAGATTCTCAAGAAAATGTTCACGTTGGGAACTGTCGGTATATACTGTGAGAATTTTTTCAAGATTAAGTTTTAATATACGTTTATAAGCAAGGAGCGCATTCGATTTTCCTTCATAAATCCGTTTTGCAAGGGCATCTACAATGGTGTGTTTTCCGACTCCTTCTTCACCGACTATCATTACGTTTGCTTCGCTTCTTTTTGTAAGTATCTCCTCAATACCTTCAATTTCTTTGTTCCTCCCTACGATGCTTACTGACCGAGTCTGATATTCTACCGAAGTGAGATCTTCCGAGAACTCATCAAGATAGGGAGTATATCCCATGGACCAGTCACGGGCAAGCGGCGGTTGTGAAAGAAGACTATCTAAAGTCCACCATTCTTTTTTAGCAAGATGGGTAGCGTAATAGAGCTCAAACCAAGCTTCAACTGAAGCCCGATTTTCCTCTTTTAAAAGACGGAGCGAAACAAAACGTTCTTTTGCTATTTGTTTTTGTTCTTCATCGGTTTTTGAATACAGGAAATGAATGATCAACAGGGGAAGAATAAGCACATAAGCTGATAAAATGAGTGGGAGTGCAATAACATATGCAAATTGGAGAAGAAGGTAAAAAAGGATTATTGATATCCTCATGACTGTACCGATGAGGCGGGAGATAAGGTTTAAAAAAAGACGTTCTGAAAACTCTCCAAATGAAAACCCTCTCTCGGTTTTTTTGGTCACCATATTTTTCCACGGTAAAAAAAGAGTCTTGAGTAGTGGTGAGACTGAAAAAAAGTAAGGGAAAAATATAAACAGATTTAGGAGACCATCAAAAAAAGAGTGTGTCGTTTTTTTCACATATTCGGCAACATCTTTTTTCATACTGGTTTCATTTTTATTATAAATGATTTTCATGTGAGATACTCAAGTTTTCATATGAGCTTATGGTGTGTTATAATTTTCAAGTATAAATCTGGTTTTGGGCGCGTAGTTTAATGGTAAAACAGTTCTCTGATAAAGAACAGAGCGATGGTTCGATTCCATCCACGCCCACAATACATAGCCCCTCGTTGTTAGCCAATGGTTAGCAGCTCATTGATGAGGACTCGTAGCTCAACGGTAGAGCGCTTCGTTTACATCGAAGATGTTGGGGGTTCAAATCCCTCCGGGTCCACCCTCATCTCCTTTAAGTAAAACCATTCCTTATCATCAATTATTGTCATACATCACAATGATTGATAGGTATTTATTTATGATATCGTCTAAGAGCAGTTTGGATTATTTTTTGAAGAAGGTCTTCATATGAGATGCCGGTTTTTCCTGCCATCAGGGGAAAATATGAAGCAGGATCATGTTCGGGTGGGGTGCAGCCGGGTGGTGAATTAATTTCCAGGACATATGGATTTTCATATTCATCACAACGGATATCAATCCGGCACCAGTCACGGATTTGCATAACGTTCCATGTGTTGTAACTTATCGAATGAAGTTTATTTAAAAGATTTTTTCTTAAATTAGCCGGACAAATAAGGTGCTTTCCACTTGTTTCAATTTCATAAAACCACTTGACTTCAAGCGAATCAAGCGGGAGAAATTTTTTGGGAAGCACGGAGTGGTCAGATTCAATTATGGGTAAGATCCGAGGGGGATTACCGAGCATTGCAACAGAAAACTCACGTCCTGATAGATAGGGTTCAACAATTGATTCTTGATGAAATGTTTTTTCGATAAAGAACACTTGTTTTTTTAATTCCTTCCTATTTCTGACAACGCTGTTGTTGGTGATACCAGCACTTGATCCTTCGGATACCGGTTTAACTATCAGGGGAAATTTCAACATTTTTTTTAATGTGATGTCGGTTGTTGACATTATTTGAAACGGAAGCGTGGGAATATCGTTTGCCATCAATATTTCTTTTGTTTTTGCTTTGTTCAAAACAAGTGCTTGAGTAAGCGGAGAAGAACCCGTGTATGGGATTTGCAGCATTTCAAGCATCGCAGGAATTTGAGCCTCACGATCTTTTCCGAATATCCCCTCAGACATATTAAAGGCAAGATCAATCTTATTTTTCATGCGGTTTAGTTTGATATATGCATTTTCATCCGCCTCAATGGGGATCACACGATATCCTAATTTTTTTAGATATGAGATCTGTAATTTGGTTGTTTCAGGGTCATCAAAATCAGCTTCAAGCTGAGTCTGGGGATTATTTAAGTCCGGATACTTATGGCGGACATTATAAAGAAATGCGATTGTGAGTTTTTTCATGTGCGTGATATTAATCCAACTCAGAAAGAAGATTTTTCATCTTTGATTCAATTTCAAATGCGCGGCGTTTAGTATTGCCGAATACGATGTAGATCACCTGTTTTTGTTTTAAGATGTTTTCAGAACTGATTACAACCCCTTCTTTTGTACGAGGTGAAAAAAGAACCGGTTCCACTACATTTAAAATTCGGTTAAACGAGGGCGGTCGTTTAACTTCAAGTTTTAAACGATTACGGCTTATCACATATGAATCGGAAAAAAAATCCTCACCGATCAGTTTTCGTGCTGTTTTATACACATCAGTTCCTCCGGTGTTCCGGGTATTAGACTCGCACACATAGATGTGATTATTTTTTGCGGCAATCATATCAACATCAAAATGCCCGCGGTATCCGGCAGAGGAATATTGTTCAGCGATAAAATATCCGGTATCGATGATGCGTGCCGCAATTCGTTCATTTATCACATCCTCATGCATATCAAGTCCGTAATACGATCCCTCCTTTGTTACCATCATGACACAGTAATATAACATTTCAATTTTTCCATTTTTGTGAATTTTAAATTCAATGTTTGGAAATCCGCCACCTACGGCATAGTTTACATTTATCAGATCCTCGATAATTATGGGAAACCGTTCCCAGTAATCGTTTTGATTTAAAATACCGTATAATTGTTTTTCACATTGTTTATAATCTTTTGGTAATTCGCCATCACGATATATCATTACTCCGTTACCGCCCGATCCCTTATTTGTTTTCAGTACGACGCCTTTTTGCTTGATATATTTATTAGCTGCGATTTTTGCCGCATCCAGTTTGCCGACACAGATTAATCCCTCAGGCATTACAAAGTCCGGTTCAACAGCACGACTTTGCTGTGCAAGTTGTCGTATTCCGGATTTACTTCCGAAAAAATTGACGGTCCAAGCACAGTCAACCTCAGGTGATTCTGGTGCGTAAACAGTTAAGCCCTTATCTGTAAGTTTTTCTTTTAAATCCAAAAACTGGGGAGAAGTAGCATAACTAACCAAAGTAACTTTTTTATATTTTTTTGCTTTTTTTAAAAAAGCGGAAAACACCTTTTTATCATTAAAAAAGTCTTTACAGATTAAACCCGTGACTTTTTCAGGAACAACTACCTCAATACGTTTTGCACCGACCAGCTTTTGAAAATAGTTTTTAAAAGAAGGAGATACTTTTTTTGGTGATACATAGATAAATTCATCTTCGTCAGAGTTTGCAAAAAGATAACACTCTGCAGTGTTATTACAGCTTTCAATTTCATACGCTCTTTTTTGTTTATCGGTAATTGCGGATATATACGTAGACCACTCATCTTCAACTACATTATAGATATAGACGAGGAGTTCATGTTTCTTTTTTCCGTTAGTATTTTTTTTATTGTTACTGGGTGGCTTTTCTTCGTTCTCACTTTTCATTTTTTTTTAAGGATTACTACATTATCATTTATTTTCTCCAAATGTCAAGACCTATATTAAGGAAATTAAATATGTTGATTTTCTATAACGAAA
>CAZYXQ010000047.1:0-7796 GCA_964651235.1 uncultured Gammaproteobacteria bacterium | reverse complement strand
CATCCTGCTTAACCATGTGAGGAGCCCGTGTTGATAGGAGATGATTTTGAGGAACAAGTTGTAACTGTTTTATATCAGTAGTTGTGAACAACTTATGTATCATGACACACCCTACATTAGTAAGGTTTTGTTCCATGTTGGTTCTTACGTCGTTTAATGTAATTTCTATTTTTTCCTGTACAATGAGTGGTCCGTGATCCATTTTTTCATCCATAACAAAAAGAGATACACCGGTATTATGTTCACCTAACAAAATCGGGTATGCGATGGGGGAGGAGCCACGATATCGGGGGAGAAGTGAGGGGTGAACATTTATGAATCCGCTCGTCTTCCTATCCCCTATATCAAATTGAAGTTTTGGGGCTTTGAGTAAATCTAAAGGAATGAGTTGTTTAAACCCGTATGCATATACAATTGCTAAGTCCACTTGTTGCAATAACAGCCCTATTCCGATATTGCCATTATTAACTCCAGTGGGGGAACCAAGAGGTTTATCCCAAACAGGTATTTTATATTTTTGTGCCATCTGTTTGACGGGTGATGGAGTAATCATTTGCTTTCTTCCCACGGGTTTATCAGGCTGAGTCACTACCAGGTCAACAGTCACATATTCAGAGAGGTTTTTAATAATATATTCCAGCAGTTGTGCAGAAAATAAAGGGGTACCAAAATACGCTATGTGGAGTTTTGTTGACATGTTGGATTGATTGTAGCAAATTACTGCTGTAGTCTCAAAAGTTCTTCAGACTGTGCCTGCATAAGATATCCGAGATTCATATTTTTATCATATTGTTCCATGAGAGGGATTTGGCGATCTTCATGAGTTAATAAAAGATCCGGATGAAGAGATAACGGATTAGTCACTATCTGATTTTCAACAACCAAATCCAAGGTCCAATATCTAAGTGCCCGCTTAACAAGATCTTGTATTTCTGAAGTTGGACTTTTTTTAATGAGAGAGGAAAGCATGGACAGGATAGTATCATCAAACTCGATATAGTAGTAATAATCCTCGGCATGTAAAGCGGCAGCGGCACTTTGCAACCGTTTGGGTAAAGAGGTAGGATTTTCTTCTGTATCCATGGTAATAGGGTTAAGCCTTTTATCAATTACTTCTATATAAGGTTTAACCTCTCCTTTCTGGGTAAGGGTAAGAGAACCTGGTTTTAATGATGACCCTTCGATAGGATATACCTGTGCACGGCTTATCATCACATGATATCCATTTGCGAGAGCTGTTTGTCTTCTTTCCATAAGTTCCGTTGAAGAAATCCGTCTTGCTCGTGAAAAAAGCTCCTTATAAATAAAAGGGATTATGGGAATTTCGTCTTTTAGCATCTGACTATACCCATAGTCACTTCTATGCATGGCCATTTTTACAATATCGGTAAACCTCTTTTTCATTGCTGTATTATCGGGTTGGATTTTGGTAATCTGCCAGTTATGAATTGTAGTAAGAATATCCTGAACTAGTGTTTCTGTTGCTGATCTTCGATCGGATTGATAATGAAAATATGTAAGAGCAGAAAATGATTCCAACATGCGTTTTAAACTTCGTGGATGTAAGGTTATGGGTAGTATCTCTTGACGATCTTCAAAAAGATGATTCATCAATCGAAAGTTAGGTCCTACCTGAAATTCTTCAGCTGCAATAAATACTCGCTTAGGAGGTATCTTATGTTTTGTACAGAATCTAACAAGTTGTTCTCTGGTGATTCCCTTGATGAGCGCATAAGAAAGAAGCTGGAGCCGTTCGTAAAATGAACCAATAGGATAGTCGGGTAATTCTGCAGCCATTAATGATGGTTGGTTTGGTTTTGAAACGGAAGTAGTTTTTTTATAAATATGACGGTATCCACCAGGCAGAATTTGTTTTGCGAGATCCATCATATTTGCAGCTGTACCAGATATTTGATCTTCATCAAAAGATGCACGTGATTCAAGAGCCGGTGGTCCTCCTTTTATGTGATATCCGACCTTGCGTTTTGATTTCATAAGATACCCTCCCAAACATGCATCGTTTTCTTTTGCTAGACTTTTCGCCATGGTCACAAAAAAACGCGTATCCATTTTAAAATATTTAAGAAACCCAGGTATGCCTGTATTATCATCTCCGCACATGTCTTCAATTTCTTGATGTAATACTTCATCTTCACTGTAATCAAGGCTTGTTTGACCGGGAAATCGTTTTTTTGCCTTCATCACTGTATCACCCCATGCTGGGGTACGTTCATCATGCAGATATGCATAAAGGGCCATGTATTTTCCGTATTCCAACGCCAATGCAAGTGCTTGCATTTGTGATTGTGTGATTGAAATTTCATGGGTTTCAACCATCTTATGAAGTTCTTCCTGATAATAGGTTGGTGTAATAAATGCGGGTAATCCATTTCCCTCCCCAACTCCGTATCGTTTCATATCCTCAATGACTCGTGTAATAAATAGATCAGGAGTAATGATTGCCATCCGTACCAGATCTCGTATTACCATGCTGGCAAGATGCTTACTATGGTCTTTTCTGGTAATTTTTGATTGTCGTTCCCGGTTTTTTACGGGTCGGCTCGGTGACATGGGGCTCGTTTGTCCTTGATCACCAAGCAGTGTTACACATGCAAGTTTATTAAGATGTGTGGTCGGAGCACCAAAATGGCCACTAAAGGCAATTCGTAATTCCGGTAAATCTTCATCACCTATATAACTATCTCTTCTGGTTTTTGAAGAAATATACCCGAACAGCCGTAACGCATGACTGGCTACTTTTTTTTGTTCTTCTGTATAGGTCACTGCTTCATGTTGTCGGATTGATGCAGGATTAAATATGCCTACCGGCATTTGTTCGGGAAACATTGCATTAAACACAACAGCAGCAGATCCAGTTAACCGCTCTCTATGGATAAAGGTACGAAGTATTTCAACTTGTCTTGTCTCTGGGGTATGATTATATTCTTTATGATGAGACGGTCTTCTGAGTTCCATACATTAGTATACCATACTATAAGTCTATTTTGAAAAGAATTGGAGGCTTGTATCAAGAAGAGGGAGGAGTCTTTTCTGGACGGAAAATGTAATTTTTTTATTATTTTTATTGTTTATGAGCACAAACTGATATTTGTCATCATGGAAAAAAACCTTTATATTATTTTTCTGAAACGTAATTTCGGTAGCTTTTTGCTTATTTGGTGTAATAGTTGTAGCTTTTTCACAATCAAAAGAAATCATAACAGTGTTTTTTTCTGAAAGCATTGCTCCCCCTGATCCTTCCCGTGTCACCGTAAGCGATGTGGGGCGAAGAAACTCTACTCCGCAAAAGTTATGTGAATATAACCTAAACTCAAGGGGGTGTTGAGTAGGAGCAGGGGTGAATGTTGGTGGGATACTTATCAGAAGCTCAACTTTCTTATTTGTTTTTTCAACACTCTGGCCATATCTGAAGCCTAAAATAAAAAAAAGGATGACAATTAAACCACACAAAAGCAAATAAGGCATCCACTTTTTATTCATATTAGTGTTAATTATACTGTAACCTTCTGAGCATTGTTTCCTTGATCCTTAAAAAACGATGTAATGATATTTTCAATTGATTCATCCTCTACAGTTAGGTCTGAAAATGGCAAGGTATGAGTGATTTGTTTCATTTTTTCCGGAAGCATGTCACGTTTTATGATAAATACTATTTTCGGGTAGGTGTAAGAAAATGGAACATTGATTTGTTTGATTTGGATTTCATTAACCATTTTTTCTAAGGTTATTACAACCCTTTTATCAACCGAATATTGTTCAATTATATTATTCAAACTTCCATCATATACTATAGACCCTTTATTGATAATAATGAGTCGTTTTGCAAGACGTTTCACATCTTCAAGATAATGACTGGTAAGTATAATGGTTGATTTTGTTTCTGATTGGTATGACTTTATAAACTCACGCACAGCAGTCTGAGAAAAGATATCAAGACCAATGGTTGGTTCATCAAAAAATATTATTTTTGGCCTATGGAGAAGCCCCACTACAAGTTCCATCTTCATTCGTTGCCCGAGTGACAGTGTCTTAACGGGTTTATCAAGAATTTCTCCACAGTCAAGTAATTCGGTTAATTCTGTAACATTTTTATGAAATTGGTGATCATCGAGTTCATAAATGGTTTTTTGAAGAATAAGACTTTCTTTTGCAGGAAGATCCCAGAATAGTTGATTACGTTGACCCATGATAAAAGCAATTTGTTTTAAAAATGAGGGATGCTTATCAAACGGATTTTGGTCTAACACAGATATGGCTCCGTTTGTAGGATATAAAATACCGCTCAGCATCTTGAGGGTTGTTGTCTTTCCTGCGCCGTTTGGACCGATAAATCCAACCAATTCGTTGGTATTAATATGAAATGAAGCATTATGAAGAGCGGTTGTTTCCTTATACTGACGGAAAAACACATCCCTAAAAAAGTTATTTTGTCGCGTATGCGTTTTATAGATTTTTGTTAGATTATTGACAGTGATCATACGTTCATTATCCTCCCCAACTTTGGTATTTTTTTAAGGCGAACTTCCAAAACAAAATGGAAAGATACAATACTCCTAATGATATCAGAAACGATACTTCTATCATCTGCGGAGTGAGTAAACCCAAAAGGGCTTTTGCCGGTATATTCATCATAATACCGACAGGAAGGATGAAGGTAAAAAACCCCCTGATCGGCTCCTTATAAATTTCCATAGGAAATCTTCCCATAGCAGTAATATCCCGGTAGATCATAATAGTATGATCAACTTCTGTTGTGACTATTCCCATACCAAGTACCAATATATGAAACGCGGTAGCGATGAGTAACGAATTAAAGATGAGAAAGATATATAAAACAAAACTGTAAAGATGCCAGGAGGTAGTATGAGCATATACCCAAAACGTTATGCCGATATAAGGAATGACCAGGATAAGGTCAAGAAAATCAATTCCTCCGAGCAGGACCCGTACAAACGGATGCAATGGTTTAAGCAGGATCAGATCAAAACCTCCGGATACAATGAGAGGTCGAAAACGGTAGACCTCCCTATAGAGTATCTGACTTAATGTATCGACAATATTATACGTAAGATAAAAAAGGAGTGCCTGGTCGAGCGTGTATCCTTTAATAAAGCGGGTACGACTGTATAGAAGCATGATAAAAATAAAAACAAATATCACCCGGATACATTTTCCCACAAGAAAAAAAATTGCCCCCACTCTTCCCTGAAGAGTAATGGTAAGTGAATTACGAGCAAGAAGAAAGAATATCTTCAAATTTTTCAAAAATTGTTTCATAGGTACTATTTACCTTCCCCAAAATGAAAACTGTTTGTTTCCTGCTTTCCACATGGATGTGGCGATTTTATACAGCACAAATACCCACATATATGACAGAGCAAGATATTGGATCGAATTAGGTTCAAAAGTACCCACCAACATCTGGGTGGGAAAATAAAAAAGATAGGGAAAAGGAGTCAGACAAAGTGCCTGATATAGGGGGGAAGGTAACAGATGTAAAGGAAAATAAGATCCTGAAACAAAAAATACTATCATCATAAAAAGAAATCGAGGGGCCCAGATTTCAGGTGTCCAGAATCCGATAAATGAAAGCATGAGATTAATGAAAAACGAAATAAATACTCCGTTTATGAAAAAAAGAACAAAGAAAAACGGATGGTGAGGTATTACAAGCGGTGCTTTAAATATCCAAACAACAAGTACAAGTTCACAGAGAGCAAACAATACATTCAATACTTTATCAGCTATATCGCGGGAAAGATAATACGTAAAAAATGAAACAGGTTTTAGAAGTATATTAATAATTGCTCCGTCATTTATCTGGTAGCCTATTTCTGCAGCTCGTGAGCTTAAGACGAAGGTCGACAGGACTGATGCGTACAGAATATATGATAAAGCAACATTTTTGTGCAGACTTCCAAATGTGTGTTGGTTTTCAAAGACAGAACTCCATAAAAAAAAGGAAAAGAGGAGATTTAAGAACATCCTTACTCTCCAGAGTACAAAATTGAGCCTATATGCGGCATATTCTTTGAGTGTGGTTTTGAGTATTTGGATGTATGCGTGCATGCAAGTATTATATCAGTTTGTCTGCTAGCTCCCCAATTCAGTATTAATACTCTAAGTTATTTATATACATACTAAATATATATAATAGAGCTTGAATATGATCCGGATTGATAGTATAATATTTACTATGGGAAATGAAAGAGTGCGGTTGGATTTTCTGAAAGTCGTTCAAGGAATTACTGCTGATCAATTAATCAAATGGGTACATGAAATGCCTGATGATCGAAATCTATCTTGGTTTATAGATTTTGCACTTCAACATATGACTGTTCAACCGGAACAAGTAAATCAGCCTGAAAAGGTAACTATTGATTATGCGCGTATGGGATTAATGACGTTGGCTGATTTTTGCGTTATGCCCAAAAGGAGATTTCCTCACCCATGGAACGATCTTGCATTTGCGGTGCATACAGTTCGGGATCCGGATGCATCAGAAGCGTTTTACGCGTTTATTGATTTGATAACAAGAAATGGTAGTTATCATCCTTTAAAAGGTAAACCATCTCTAACAGTTCAGACCCATCCTTTGATTGGATTTACACTGGGAAAAGATTGTTGCTTAGAGCCACAAATAAGACATTACTCAGTTGATGATTGGGTTACCTGGTCAACAAAACAGCCGCTTGTGTTTCCCTTGGTTAATTTGCCCGTGAAAATACATGGCACCTGAAACTCCATTAGGTTTGAGATTTACCTCACATATGCACAGGATGTCGCATCGTGAATCTTTTTTTAGTCATTTTCCCGGCCGTGATTACGACGGATTGATAAAACGAGTGTTTAGCGCATTATGTATAGAAAAAAATGGACTAAGATTTGATACACAACAACTTGGATTACTCACTTTTTCGGAATGTCAAGATTTGTTTCATGCATATATTCCTCAGGAAGATTGGGAGAGATGGGCATTTATGATGTTACCTCTTACAACAACGGGGAGAGAACAAAGAACAGAAGCTGTCAGTGTTGAAATTTCAGTGATTGATGTGTGTGAGGGGTGTACGGATCACCTCAGAAAAACTCACACCACAGAATATATGCCAGTTGTTTCTGTCAAAAAAAAGCTTACATCGCCTCACGAATTACACACCCGATATCATTCAGGAGCTTTGATTACTTCTTCTTTTCCGGTACATACTCCTTTGTTTTTCCCGTTTATTCATTTGTAAACCGGTTGACAAATAGCTAGTTCGTTATGTATACTAACGGGTAGATCCTCCTGATGGGATCGGCAAATTGAAAACTTTTTCTAACGCTATCAAACCTAAGGGTACTCCCGCCTTAAAAACGGGATATAAAGCGAAGTACGGAGACTTCGGTCAACGTCTCGCCGACCCCTTTTTGCTTAAAAGAAAGAGTATCTTTTTTTCTCCCATCGTCGGAGGATCCTTATACTAAATTCTTCGCCATTTGCGAGCATTCTCGTAAAAAAGAGAAACCAATTTGTTTTTTCCATGTTTTTCAATTTAGTCGTATTGAAAAAAGACCGTCTTATCATAGTAGGTGTTAATCCATGAATATGTACCTGTTAACAATATAAAATTAGTCGTTTTTTATTATTTATTATTCTTTATTTATGTTCACTAAACGAAAAAAAACTCTCCCCTCTGAGCAAAAGGACACAGTCCTTGATGTATCTTCAATGCTTGAGACGTATGAAGAAAAACCAGATCGGAAGAGCACACGTCTGAACTCCAGTCACAGGA
>CAZYXQ010000046.1:0-7897 GCA_964651235.1 uncultured Gammaproteobacteria bacterium | reverse complement strand
AAAAGCAGAGGCGCCATTATAAGTATTCCAAAAATAAATACGACGATTTGAATAATATCATGTTTCATATTTGCATTCTTGTGAAGTTCGGGAATTAAATTACTTAAGGATATATAAATCAGATTTGAAGCTGCGAAACAGAGAAGGAATAGGTGCATATTGGCAATAGTCTTGCTGAGCAACAATGCAGTAATTGTTCCAACCACAGCAGTGAGTCCGGAAATGAAATTATACATAAGTGCTTTTTTCTTACTCAATCCTCCGTGTATCAAGACTCCAAAATCACCGATCTCATGCGGGATTTCATGCAGTATTACCGCGATGGTGGTAGCGATTCCAAGCGGTATGCTTGCGAGAAACCCGGCGCCGATAATAAGTCCGTCGATAAAATTATGAAAACTGTCCCCGATTAAGATCATGTAGGTAAATCGTTTAATATGATGATCTTCATGACAGGTTTGTTCGTGATGGCAATGTTTCCAGCAGATCGCTTTTTCAAGTATAAAAGAAAGAGTTATTCCAAGAAGCAGATAAAAAGATATTGAAATTGAAAATCCGTATTCACTGAAAATTTCAGGGAGTACATGTAAAAACACATCTCCTATTATGGCTCCTGCTGAAAATCCAACAAAATAGACAAGCATTTTTTTTAATAGTGATTCTTTAATACTTAAAGTCAAGACACCGAGAAGTGATATACAGCTGACAATCATTACTCCAAGCAACGCATAGAGCCAAACGATTATCATATTGTCAATATATGAAATTAAATCTTAAATAAAAGTGAAGAACGGTGTTTTTCAATATCGATAAAATCATCAGCTATCTCAATGAGTTCATGATTGGCAGTCTTACGAAATGCAGCAACTTCAACCAAACAACCGAGTGATTGCTGAAGATAGTTAACTACTGGTTTAAAATCACCGTCTCCCGAAACAAGAATAATCGAGTCAACTTTGTGACCTAAACGGATTGCATCCATCGCAATCCCCAAATCCCAGTCCCCTTTTTTTGCTCCACCATAAAATGTCTGGAGCATTTTTTCCTTAACTTCAAAACCGGCGGAGTTAACCGCATCGAAAAATTCGTTTTCCTTTTCATGTACATCAGCTTTAATAACGTAAGCAATTGCTCTTACGAGTAATCTTTTTTGTGTGACAAGGGATAATAGATTCTTGAAGTTTACCCGGGATTTATAGAGGTTTTTGGCTGAGTAATATAAATTCTGGACATCAACCAGTACCGCAACACGCTGATCTTTGTTTCTGACTATCATAATATAGACATTATACAGTATGAATGAGTAAATGGGGTAGGATTTTATCCTATAATATGATATAATGGTTTGTATGACAACTCCACTTATTCTGATCATCGCACTTCTTTTGGGAGCTTCTATTGGTTTGGAACGGGAAGCCTATGAAAAAAAAGAACATACAAAAAAAACAGGTCATTCCGGAAGTTTTGGCATACGAAGTTTCTCACTTATATCGTTGCTTGGAACTATCGCGGGAATGTTTTTAGAGACCCATCCGCTTTTATTTATTGCAATATCTAGTGTAATTGTCGTTTTGTTATGTATCTATTATTATCTCGGAAGTCACTTTACAAAAGATATTGGTATTACGACTGAACTTGCAATATTAGTCTGTTATATCAATGGAACACTGCTTGGTTCTTCCCTTTTTCCGGTACAGCTTGTTATTGCAATTACAGTTATTCTTATCCTTATTCTATCCCTTAAAGATTAAATAAGATCGTTTATTACTGGTATAAAAGAATTTGAAATTGATGCATTCATAAGTTATGCAATAATTGCTCTTGTCATACTTCCCTTTTTACCGGATGTTTCATATACGCTTTCCCAGATACCCGGAGCATCTTCAGTTTTAAGTGGCCAGTTTGCAAAACTCCTTCCTATAGAACTTATCAATCCTGCAGGGTTATGGAGAGTTGTCGCGATTATTACCGGAGTTGAGGTGCTCGGATATTTTCTTGAAAAGACGGTAGGTCAAAAAGGAGGATGGCTTCTAACCAGTATTGCAGGAGGATTTATTTCTTCCACTTCAACCACCCAGTCATTGGCTATTAAGAGTAAAAAAGTAAAATCAACCAACAGATTGGTTTCTGCTGCTCTTTTTTCCAATACTGCAAGTTTTATTCAACATCTTCTGCTTATCGCAACCATAAATTCACTTCTTTTGGTAAATTCACTACCGTTTATCTTGGGATTAATAATTACAGGCGGAATATTGGCTGTTATCCTTATGCGGAAAAAAGATACAACTGGAGATAAAAACTTAACAGATACAAAAAAAAGATTGGAAAAAGTAACAATTTTTTCTCTCAAACCTGCACTTCAATTTGCCGTGATTTTTCTATTGATTAAGTTTATTTCTAAAGCCTCTTTGGTACTATTTGGTTCAAATGCCTTTTTTATAACAGTGATAGTTTCTTCACTTGCCGGAATTGATGCCATAACACTTAATATTGGAGAACTGGCGGGTAAACTAATCTCATTTGATACGGCAACAATTGCACTTATGCTTGCTAATGCAGCAAATTTACTTGCTAAATCATTTTATGTATATATGCTTGGAAGCAAACCATTTGCTAAGTCCTTTTTTATAAGTATTCTTTTAGTCATTGCAGGGGGTGCCGTAGGATTAATTTTCATTCTCCAATAAAGCATTTACCCTTCGTTTTTATTCATTTATTAATATTGAATCAACCAGATAGGATCCCTTGGAGTGAATACCCATAAATCCGCTCGAAAAACGGGTATCCTGAACTTCACCGATTTGTTCGAATGAGTTTCCGTTTACTGAAGAAAAAAGCGTGATTTGTGACCCGATTTTTTTGACTCGTAGCCACATATATGCCTCTTTTTCTGTGGTGTTAATACGAAGTTTACCTTGTTGCAGAAGAACTTCTTTTCCATGCTTAATAGCTACCAGTTTCCAGTGGTCCATGCGTTCTTCCTCAAGTAAAAAACGATATCCGTCACCACTCGCTTTATCCTGGAGAAAGGAAAGAGCAAACGTACCAAAAGTGAGAGGCGCAAATGAAGTTGTATACATAAAGTTCCTTGCAGTAACTTTTTTATCGAATACCGTATTAATTGATGTAGGAGAAGCAAGATGAAGATACGTGCGGCGTGCCATTGTCTTGAGTGATGTGTAGTTTTTGGAATAAGATGCTAAAGATGCGTATGTGAGGTTTTTTTGACTCCAGATACGGTTAAAGGTAAGCTGGGTAAAGGAATCATTTTTTCCTTCAAGGGAAAGAGACACTGCTTTTACTGAGTTCCAGCTAAAATCATTTCCACCTGCCGGGGAAAAGCTATTTTTAGGAATAGTGATAAGATTCCATCCGGAAGTTAGGTTTTTTATATCATATTGTGTGGAATTATTGTCTGTCAAAAATACAAGGCTTAGTTTCTGTATTCGGTTAACCATTTCCTGATTTGCTGCAAAAACATAGAGAAAAAATGTGTCATTTTGGGGTATGGAAAGTGATTTATTTAAGGTGATAACCGCCTTTTTTCCGTTTGTCGAGAACAGATTTAGACCTGTTTCACCTTCAAAGGTCCGCATGGTATCCCGGGTAAAATCCCCTTTCCAATTTTCGCTTTGGGAAAAATCTGCAATTTCTGTTGTTGGGAATTTATCATACGCTTCAGTAAAACGAATAGACAAAACTGTCTTATCAAATGCTGGTGGCGCAAAAAGGCGAAGAATCATAAAAGCCAAAAAAATCAATATAATTGGAATCAGATAATAATACGTTTTGTGATGTTTGATAGGACGATGTATCTTCATACTGTTTTTCCAAGAATTTACTTACTGCTTCCTTATTATACTATCAACGATTATGTATTTAAAAGCGTGAGGATATTTGGTAGGATAATATAAGAAAGTATTATTAATTACAATTTTATCTACCATGAAAAAAGGATCAGTTGCTGTAGTTGTAATTGCATCTCTCGTAGTTGTCTCTGCACTACTTGCGGGATATTTTGTATTCATGAAAAAGCCTTCCTTATCCACGACTTCACCGTCTACACAAACCGATACAAAAGGAAATCTAACAGAAGGAAAAGCCGGAGATATCAACCGTGATGGATCAGTTGACGCAGAGGATGCGGAACTTATCAGAAAATCATCTCCCTGTAATCATGTTGACCCATGCTGGAATAAGGTGGTAGGAAAAACAAAAGACGGTGATAATCCAATCTATGTTTCCGATCTTGATTTAAATCACGACGACAATGTAAATGAACTTGATGCAAGCGCAATGAGTACAGAATAATCTTGTTATTTACTTAAAGGTGATTCTGCCTTCAATTTTCGATTGACTGTTTTGATGGATTCGTAGATATTCTTTTAATACTTCTGCTGCTGAAGTTGTGATGGTTTTTGATTTCCCGGTACTTCGAAGTACGTCTTGAGATATGCCAAGATATCTGTCTGCACTGTTTGCATGATAACCTTGTATACAAAGCGTATATTGCATATCTGGTACAACCGGTTTACTTGAAATATAAAGTTCAGTTAGGACTTTTTGTTTTTCATCATAGACAGCTTTTACTCCTTTATTGACCTGATAACACTCCCCTTCTCCGTCACGGTTCTCGATCCGCATCACATGGGAAAATATCTGTTTCAACTGAGTTCCTGTTACCGTAAACCGTTGGAGTGAATCATCATACGGAAAACAAGCCATAAAATCAGCGAGTGTTATGACGGGACCAAGTTCTTTTACTCGTATTGAACCGCTACCAACCATCATCACATCAGTTTCTGCAATTTCTGCAAACGCATCAGCTATGTAGTTACCAAGCGTAGTTTCGATTTCACGTTTGGGATGAGTCAGTTTTTCTGCACACCTTGTGAGAATGACATTGTATTTCTTATCAACTTCCAATTTAAATGTATCAATATATTCAAGCAGTTTTTTGTCTGGTTTGGCAAGATGGTTATTAATTTCGATTGTTTGCCATTTATACTCGACGATACTGTTCGTATCATCGTCAACAACGATATCAAATCTGCCGATTTGATTTGTACCCACACCAGCCTGAGCAATAAGAATATTGTTAATGTGTGCCGGTTTTTCAAGAATCGTATGCGAATGTCCCCCAATTATCATGTCAACTCCCCATTCTTTATGAAGAAGTTTTGCAAGTGCAAGATCGGATTCATACCCGATATGGGTTAACAAAATAGTCAGATCAATATCGTCATTTTTATATGCTTTGGTGATTTTTCCTACTTCAGACGCTGCATCTTCAAGCGTGATAAAACTTCCGACGAGTTTATCTTGTTTGAGAGCGTCAATTATTTTTTCAGTGATGATACCGGTAAAAAGGATATCAAACCCGGCTTTTTTTATAATATGGTGCGATCTCATAAGCCGACGGTTAAACTCTTTGATATATAAATTTGCGTTTACAATGGGAAAATTTGCAATTTTTTCCAAAAACAGAAGATGAGGGAGCCCATAATCAAATTCATGATTGCCGAGTGCAACTACATCGGGGGCCAAATAATTCATGATTTCGATGGTTGAAATCCCTTTGTATTCTGAATCAATGATTGATCCCTGCACCATATCTCCTGCGATTACGTATAGTACATTTTCTTCTTCCTGTCTTACTTTATTTATATACCCTGATAACAGCGCAAGACCTCCTATCAACTCTCCCGGTTTTCCGGAAACTTCTGAGAAAAAATCTCCATGCATGTCATTACTGTGAAGAATGGTGAATTTTTTTGTGTTCATATAAAAATGATATTAATATAATTTTCAATTATATACATTTTAATAAACACGTTTTGTAATGATTATTACAAGATTATAAGATCATCGTAGATGTTTCATTTTTTCAATGATGTCCCGCTATCATAGGGACGATTTGATTATGGCCGGAGAAAAAAGTATTTTTTATACAAAAGTAAGCGCGGTTCCGGATTTATTTGCTCTTCCTGTTCTCCCGATACGATGGATATAATCCTCATACGTTGCAGGAGGGTCAAAATTTATGACGTGCGTAACATCGGCAATATCTAGACCGCGTGCTGCTACATCTGTTGCAACCATTATCGAGACCACATTTTCCTTGAACATACGAATGGCTTGCTGACGTTTAACCTGTGGTTTATCTCCATGAATAGAAGTAACCCTAAAGCCTTTTTGATATAGATCTTTTCCCAGTCTTTCAACCCCGAATTTTGTTCGGCCGAATACCAGTACTTTTTTGAATTCCTCATTATTCAAAAGATCTTTAAGAACATCAATTTTAGATTTTCCTGAATCGACTTTTATGACATCTTGTTTGATGTGAGCAACTGTTTCTTGAGTTTTAACCGATATCGTTACAGGGTTTGTTACGAAGGTGGTAATGATACGATTTATTTCTGGTGATACGGTTGCTGAAAAAAATAATGATTGTCTTTGTTTGGGAAGAAAAGAGATAATATGTGTGACATCGCGTGAAAAACCCATGTCAAGCATCTGGTCAACTTCATCAAGGACAATCATATTAAATGCTCCGAGGTTTAATACTTTGCGTTCTATCAGATCTTTTAAACGTCCCGGAGTTCCGATGACAACATGAGGATTTCTTCGTATTTCATAGATTTGGTTTCTCATCGAAGATTGTCCGATACAAAAGGTGCTATAGACACGAAGTCCCTGGACAAAACGGCGCAGTTCCTCCTGAATTTGGAGGGCGAGTTCACGTGTGGGAGTAATTATCAAAGCTCGGTAATGAGGGTTTTTAATAATATGTTCAATTATTGGGATAAGAAATGCTGCAGTTTTTCCCGTGCCGGTATTCGCGATACCTATTACATCTTTTCCCTCAAGAATAGCCGGGATTCCTTTTTCCTGGATAGGCATGAGAAGTTTATAACCGCGTGAGAGAACATTGTTTTTTAGTCGCTGATTGATCGCAAGGGATTCAATACTTACGGTTGGTATATGAGTTGGTTCGATAGGTTTTTGGACAGATGCTTTTTGAATAAAGGAATGAATAGGGATGACAGCCGGTCCACGTCCCCGGCCAAATCGTGAAGGCCTCCCTGAACGGAAACGGTTTTTAAATCCAAGATTACCTGAAAAACGGGGGTGATAAGAACTGCGTTTCGTATACATAAAAATGAAATAAATAATAAATTAAGAAAGAAGAACCTGGTATTTAGGCTCTTAATAAAAAAAATTAGGTGAGCCCCGATATCTTTTTTATGAAAGATATGTGTAATAAAAATACAAAACAGAATCTTACAATCTAGGTATTATTATACCATATATAAGTCCGTTTGGACAGTGGTAGATGGAAAGTGCTTATAGGTTGCACCACATGTGTCTTGTTTATTGTGGGATTAACATCTTATATTGCATGAAATTGAAGAAGATCAGATACAATTTACTTTTTGATCATGAACGGGCATACATTCCCCTCATAAAGGCCGGTAGTGTGTCGGCGATTGTATACATGATATCATCAATTTTTGGTGCACCTTTTTTGTCATATTGCGGGAACGGTCTCCCAAACTGAACGATGGGTTTCCCCTCGAATCTTGTATTGAGTCCTCGCTTGACAGGTACCGGTATATGATGGCGCTCATAATGAATCCCGAGGGGCACGTGGATTGCCGGAATAAGCTGAGAACCTGCCAATATAATTCCCTCATTCCCCTGAGAAAGTTCGTTGGTATAGCTTCGTGTTCCTTCTGAAAACATGATGAGATTAAGCCCTTTTTCTTCTTTTTTTAGATCCCGTAATCTCTTATAAAACGCTCTCCAGTTGGCAAGTGCTTCTTCCTGCGTATAAACACCACTGGGGTTTTCTTCGCTTTGTACCATATATCCTTGGATAAGTGGGAAAACCTCA
>CAZYXQ010000045.1:0-8150 GCA_964651235.1 uncultured Gammaproteobacteria bacterium | reverse complement strand
AAGGGTCAAAACGTTGGATTGATTTTATTTTTTTCAGATTTCAGGGGAGTGAACTTTTTAAGGTATTTTTTATTGTTTTTTTGGCTGATTTCTTTTCAAAACTAAATCAAAGACAAAAGCTAATAATCCCATTTTTTCTTTCCTGTATATATCTTTTTATACCTGCATTAATTATTTTTAAACAGCCAGATCTTGGAAATGCGATGGTATATGTGTTTATATTTTTTATCATGCTTCTTTTTTCACCAATCCATAAAAAACTAGTATTTCAAATGATCGGGGTACTATTCTTCATACTTCCCTGGAGTTGGTTTTTTTTAAAAGATTATCAAAGAAACCGGATAACCAGTTTTTTGCAGCCGCACACTGAACAACAGGAGAGCGCTTATAACATGATACAGGCAATGATTACCATTGGATCGGGAAGACTTTTTGGGAGGGGTTTGGGTTTAGGGACCCAGTCTAAACTGTATTTTCTACCGGAAAATAGTACTGACTTTGCTTTTTCATCACTTGTGGAACAGTTTGGATTTGTTGGAGGTTTTGCGACACTTATTTTTTACGCACTCATTTTATATTTACTTCTTAAACGAGCGCATAAATATATATATAAGGAAGACAGTTTGAACAGATATGCTTTTTTATATATCATGGGAATCATTGCTTTGATTTTTTTTCAGATGTTCGTCAACGTGGGGATGAATTTAGGTATTCTTCCGATTGCTGGTATTGCACTGCCCTTTATCTCATACGGAGGTTCGATGGTTCTTTCACTTATGATCGGATTTGCGCTTATTCCCTAAATTGACAGAAAAGGAAAAATATTTTATGATAAATGTATTATTTATAATAAAATACCTTTATGGACGCAAAAATTTGTATTGATAAACGGATATGGTATCTTCTGTTATTTTCAGTGCCACTCATTCTTCTTGCTTTTTTTTCAGCAGTAATTAACTCCACTCCGTTATATCAGGGCAGCAGAGCAGCAGGACTTGCCCCAACATCAATTATCAAACCGACAATGAGTCCAACCCCTTCTGCTAATATTATTCGCACTACATGTCTTTTAGCCGCGATTAAGGATCGTAGCGGAAAAAATATGGTTGAACTTTCACTAAAAAACGCGGAACAGATTAATAAAACAAATAATCTAAAGATATATTCGTATAGCAAACAAGAAGATGGTTCAAAAGTAATGTATCTATCATTGCAACAACCACCTCTTAATACATTAATTCTTACACGACCTGAATCGGATTTTGCTAAAGGGATTTATAGCTTTATTGGATTTCAAGGAAACATACCAAATATTGGAAGCCAGCAATCAGCAAAACGAGAAGAAGATTATGTATTGGAAGCAGTAAGACAGTGCCCCAGTTACAATATTCCGGTAAAATCAGATTAATTTCATTGATTTTTATTACTCTTTCATATATACTATTGACTTATGACTAAATTTGCAGTGGTTAAAACAGGTGGAAAACAATATATTGTCAAAGAAAAAGAAACTCTTGTCGTAGACAGATTACCAGAAAAAGAAAAGGAAAAAGTACAACTTGAGACATTGGCGGTATTTGATGATGCCGGACATATAGAACTCGGTCAACCGGTACTTGAGGCAAAAACAGAAGCAGTAGTAGTTAGTCACGTAAAGGGTGAAAAGATACGTGTAGCAAAATTTAAAGCAAAAGTACGATATCGGAGGGTAACCGGTTTCAGATCATCCCTCACAACAATTGAGATAACTAAAATCAGCGATTTAAAGTAATATCTTATATTTGTTATTTGTTAGTTGAATTTTGTAATTTTTAAATATATATGGCACATACAAAGGCACAGCGAGCAGTACGAGGAAACAGAGACTCAGCAGGTCGGAGGCTAGGATTGAAAAAATTCGGAGGTGAACAGGTAGAACCAGGAAACATAATTCTTCGTCAACAGGGTACAAAATTCAAAGCAGGCGAAGGCACTATGCTTTCAAATGATTTTTCAATTATTGCTCTTAAAAAGGGAACGGTAGCTTTCAAAACGCGATTGGGAAAAAAATATATCTACATCAAGCAATAACACGGATTTGTGCTACAATGTGGCTATGGAGACAGATTTAGAGTCATTATTTGATCAGGTAAAAAAAGAGGAAAACTTTATTCATAAAGCAAAACTTCTGCGTTTTTTGAATGTCGATAAAGATATCCGTATTAAAGAAATCGCGCGTAAGATTGGTATGAAAGAATCTTATGTGTGTCACATTCTTCGTCTTAACAAACTTACTGATATGATAGTTGACGGGTATTATTCAAAACTTATATCAATAAGCCATTTGTTCATCATTTCACGGCTTCATTCCCAAGAAGATATTATGAAGGCTTACGAAAAAGTTCTGTCTGAAAATATGACTGTTACTCAGACTGAAGAGTTGGTCCGCGAGATGTTGTATCAAACGAAGACAATTGGCGAACATATTCCAAAACATGAAATTGAAAGCGCTGAATCCAAGCTAAAAGAACAAACGCAGAATACGAAACTTAAGGTGATTCAAACAAGGATAAGAAGTAAATGTATTATTGAAATAAAGGGAAATCTTGAAGAAACAACCCCGGTATTAAGAACAATTCTTTCCCGGTTAATTCAGGACAATATATCTTCCTGAAGAATGAAGGTCCCAGGTTTTTAAATCATCAGGAAAAGGGTTTTCAATTGGTCCCACTTTACTCGAAGGAAAATACCGATAAAATACCTGTCCTATGATGCTTGACATAGGAATTGTGCCAAACTCACGTGAATCAGATGAGCGGGGACGATTATCACCCATGACATAGAGTTCGCCTTCAGGAACGACAATTTCTTCACCGTCTTTAGTAAAACCACCTTCCCAAAGATTAGTTTTTGCAGCAATATAGTTTTCCGTAAGCATTCTTCCGTTCACATAGACTTCAGAATCTTTTACCATTACTTTGTCCCCGGGGAGTCCGATAATTCTTTTGATATATTCAATATCGGGGTTTTTTGGTGATTTGAAAACCACGACATCTCCTCGTTCATATCCGCGGAATTTGTAAGTAATTTTACTGGTAAAGATATAATCTCCGGAGTTAAATGTCGGGTCCATTGATGCGCCTTTCACTTGATTTGGTTGCATGATAAAAAGATAGACGACGATAAAAAGTGAACCGATAAATACAACTGTTTCAAGTATATCCATTACAAAGTCAAATACCGCTTTCGCAATTTTTACCATATAAGATCATTCTAATGAAGATGGTTGAAAAAAACAAGTCAGAAGACTACAATAGAAAAAAGAAAAGTTATCTATTTGGATCCATAGCTCAGTTGGCTAGAGCGTTGCATTCACATTGCAAAGGTCACAGGTCCGAGTCCTGTTGGATCCACCTCCATTCCTTATTTTATTCAAGCGTAATATTATGACAGCCTAAAGCCTTTATTTTGAGGCCAGAGCTGACCTTCGAGGTCAGATATAGATACGGATAGGCTACGTGATATAAATCACATGAGAATAGTGACGAGCTGATATAATTGAAGGGTGGACGCAGATGTCCAATGTAAACTCCAGGGTTTTTTCAATTCATACAAACAACTGACTTATAAGCCGGGAGAGATAATTATTCGGGCTGATGAAGAAGTTCCATCTTTTGCATATGTACTTCGGACAGGATTTGTAAAGCAGTACGCAATTTCAGGAAAAGGGGATGAAATAATATTAAATATCTTTAAACCCTGCTGTGTACTTCCTCTTGTTTCACTCCTGAATGACATTCCAAATCATTATTATTTTGAAACCATAACCGAGTCAGAACTTATCAGAATACCGAAAACAGATGCGCTACATTTTTTACGCAATAATACTGATGTTCTTTACGATACGTTACAAAGAATGTCCCGCGGATTAAACAGTTTACTTACAAATCTTGAGCATCTTCTTTCAGGACACGCACATAATAAAATCCTTATGGCGTTATTAGTATTTAGCCGCAGATTCGGGGAAAACGTAAATGGGTATCGGGTAATCAAATTCAAGCTTACTCATAAACATATCGCGTCATTTGTAGGATTAAGCCGTGAGACGGTTAGCCGTGAAATGGAGCGTCTTCAAAAAGACCACGTCATTGAAAAAAAGGACGGATTAATTTCAATTCATAATATGAAACTTCTTATGGATGAGCTTCTATTAGAAGAGTAATCGAATGTGACGACTATCACATAATCCTGCGATTTTTTTGTTACAATTAGCCTGATATAACAACCTATAGTTAAGTTCTGGCAACATGAAAAATATTCTTTTCAGAAAAAAACTTATTGTGTTTACTACTTCAAAAAGATATTGCAGTATATATGTATATATTATAGGTTTTAAATTCTGGTTAATTTAGAAAGAGTTTATATTGTTATTTAAACTAAAAACATGAATTTTGTACACTGCGCTTGCTATTGCATTCTGATTTATATTATAGTATTATTTCACATAATTACATCATATATATGATATACATATATATTATGTATTTTTCGCTTGTGCTTAATTTTATTAATTTTAAGCTTCAGTATGAAAACACCTTTTGCTCATAAGGTTGTTTCAATCATTTCAACCCTCTCGCTTTTTTTACAAACGCTTTCACCTTTCTTCTACGCATTAACTCCCCCTGTTTATTCCTCTGAACCACTGTTTGTCAAACTTGAGTACAATGCGGAAAAAGGAGCATTTCACTTTGAACTCAATACAAAAGAAAACAGTATTAAAGAAGGAGAAATCGAATACACCCTTTTATATAAAAATGAAACTCCAAGTGCCAAAAATCAAATTGAGGCGGTTCAGGGAAAAACAGAGCTCAGTGAAGAGAACTTTAAAAAAGAAATTGAGGCAAAGACGTGTTCATCAGTTGGTGAAGAGGTTGTTTGTGTGAATCATATCGTACCCAGGGGTATCCTTAAAGTTGAACTAAGGGAAAAGGATGTGAGGGAGGAATGGTTCAGACTCGAAAGATTTGAGATCAAATCTGGAGAACTCACCATAGAAAGCGAAGAAAAAATAGGTGATGTAAAAGACATGACTGAAGATGAAAAATACTGGATTGAAAATGGAAAAGATATGGAGCCTACTCCGACAGTCACCCCTATGACACTTCCCACACCAACGGTGACTGAAAATGGTGAAATACTTGATGGAGCGTCAACACAAGTCAAACCTACTATTACAGTTGTTCCAACTGATACAGTTAAAAGCGCAACAGGAGATGAGTTGGTTGAAGCAACGATCGTTGAGACTGAGACAAATCAGGCATATGTTGACCCATCCATTTGGACAGATAAAAATGATTATGCTCCGACTGAAAAAGTAGTAGTGTCGGGGAAAAATTTTACACCCGGGTATGAATATACTATTGTAATCTCTTCAGCAGATGAGCCGCCAGTGACAAAAGAAGACAAGGTTACTGCCCTTTTAGACGGCACATTTACCTATGAATATCAGCTTGATGGAAACTATAGACCGGATTATAGAGTGGAGGTAAAAGACAAAGATGGTGTTTTGGTTTCAAGCGTGACCTTTACGGATGCGGCAACTGGAACTCTTTATCCGAATGGGCAGGGAAGTTATAATGAATGGACAGGTGATGAAGATGATATTGATGAAACGGGAAGTCCAAACTGTGGGGATGATGATGGATTGGGAAATATTTCTGAAGACACTTCAAATAATCGTGAATCGGTAAATATTGACCTTTCAAGTATTTCCAATGGATCCACGATAACAACTATTGATGTTACCGTTTCATATAAAGATGGAGATACAAATGGATCAAATGGAACATTCCAAACGTTTACACGACTGAATGGTACAAACCAAAATTCAGGAATAAATTTAGTTGCTTCAAGTTCAAATTGCCAGACTTTAACACAGACGATTGATGTTATTGATACGGTAAAAAACGGATCAACTACTTTGGAGATTGGTGTGATAAAAACAAATACAGATGACAGTGAGGTTTGGGTTGGAGCAATAAGAGCTGTTGTTACCTATACTGAAGGGTTAAAACCAAATCTGATTGCTAGCAAAACAAATAATACTAACGATAATGCATTACTTAATCAATCATTCTTATGGACTATTACAGTTACCAATAACGGGTTAGCAAATGCCGTTTTTTCAGATAATGAGGATATTTTGCAAGACAATCTGCCCGATTCAAATAATTTTAATTATTCGCCGACATCAAATATTATTGTCAATAAATCAGGAGGAGTTACCGGTAATTTTGATTGTGATATAGATAATGGTGATGATTTGGACTGTGACGCAGATGGAACTGTTACTATCCCTCCATCTGAATCATTTAGCTTGAATATTGGGGCAACACCTAAATCTTTAGGTTCTTTTAACAACCCAAGAAGCGGTTCAGGTAACAAATGTCAGGTTGACCCGGATGGTCTTGAAACTGAATCTAACGAATCAGACAATAACTGTTTAGGTAGTGTTCAGGTCTCTCGCAGCATTGTTCAAAATCCATCCCTTTCCCGGTCTTGCGGAATGGATATGGTTCTGATTTTGGATAGCTCAGACAGCATGAATAATACAGATATCCAAACGGTTAAAAATTCAGCTACTTCACTTGTTAATTCTCTGATGCCGGTAACTCCGACAAGGATTGGAGTCATTGATTTTGATACAAGCGTTATTAGTTCTTTGGCTCCAACTACTAACAAAACCAATGTGCTTAATGCGATAAATAGTATAGGTCACACTGGCGCAACGGAATATACAAATTGGGAAGCAGCGCTTTTATCTGCTGATGCAATGGTGGGCTCAGGAGGTCTCATTGTCATAATAACAGACGGTAATCCAACAAGAAGCAATGGTCCTTTAAGTGATTTGGATGATGCTATTGCGGCAGCAAACGCGATAAAAACAAGTGGAACTCGAATTCTTGCGGTTGGAGTCAATAGTAGCGGTACTAGTGGTGGACTTGATCTTGATAATCTGGAGGCAATAACCGGACCTCAGGATATTACGATTCCTCCGGGATCTATAAGTAATATTAATTTAGTAGATGTAGTTCTGGGAGATGTGGCACAATTAGGTACTGCGCTTTCAGATTTGACAACCGCGCTCTGCGGGGGAACAATAACTGTCACCAAATTAATTGATGCGGATGGAAATATTCAAACAACTCATGATCAGACTCCTACAACCGGTTGGGTTTTTGATATCGGTGGAAACAGTCAAACAACGGGCGCAAACGGTCAGACTGCATCTGTTGAACTGAGTGCCGGCACCTATGACGTGAGCGAGACCGTGCAACCAACATATTCAGTTTTAAGCGCGTCATGTATTGGTGCAGTACAAAACGGGAGTTGGCAGGGTAACACCATTACAGGTGTTCTGATAAGTAATCAAAGTATTGTTAATTGTACTTTTGTAAATGCTGCATCATATTGTGGAGATGGAATAATAAATCAAGACGAAGAACAATGCGATGGAAGTGATTTAGGAAATTATTCTTCATCAGAATTTAGTTGTACAAAAAAATGTAATCTTGAATTAGTTAATAATCAAGTATCTATTTGTCATGCTACATCAAGCAACAACAATCCCTATATAGGAAACACTCCAAATAAATCAGCAGATGTCTCAGGACATGACGGTCACGATGGCCCGGTGTGGTACCCAGGGATTACGGTTAAATGGGGAGATATTATACCTCCGTTTAACTATATTGACAATAATGGAGATGTTCAAAATTATCCAGGTCAAAATTGGACGACTGAAGGACAAGCAATTCACATAGCTGGTTGTAAAGCAGCCCCCATTTGTGGAGATGGCATAGTAAACAATAATGAGCAATGCGATTACGGCTCAATGAACGGTCAATCAAATTGTTCTGCAAGTTGTACATGGATTACTCCAATCTGTGACACTGATGTTATGACAAACGGAAGCTTTGAATCTCCTGATGTCACAAATGCAGCGGGTTGGGATATTTACGAAAGTTCACAAGTACCGGGATGGACTGCTGAGTGGTATAGTTCGCAAACATTATATGGTGGATTTGATCGTCCAGATCCGAAAATAGAAATTCATGCAGGCGCAAACGGTTGGAATCCGGCAAATGATCAATATGTAGAGCTTGATTCTG
>CAZYXQ010000044.1:7966-8196 GCA_964651235.1 uncultured Gammaproteobacteria bacterium | reverse complement strand
TGCTGCGACCTGATTTTTCAGTGAGTTTTTGTGCACCCCATTTGGATAATAGTTTTTTTGCTTCTTCAATATTATTTTGGGATTCCTCCAGTGCTTTTTTACAGAGAGAGAATGAAACCTCTGTTAATTCGCGTAGTTTTTTAAGCTTAGAGAGATCGACTTTTATCGGATCATTTTGTTTTTGCATATGCCTCTAGTATGTCCATGGTAACGGTTTGTGCAGCAATAGT
>CAZYXQ010000044.1:0-7956 GCA_964651235.1 uncultured Gammaproteobacteria bacterium | reverse complement strand
TTCCAACAACAGGATATTCCACAACATCAGGATTTGCATTTGTATCAAGTAAAGCGATTACTGGAATATTATGTTTTCTGGCTTCGTTAAGTGCATTTTTTTCTTTTTTAACATCAATAATGAAGATTATATCCGGTTTTTTTTCCAATGTCGCAAGTCCACTATAAAGCCTCTTAAGTCGGTTCAATTCTTTACTGAGTTTGGTTCGTTCATGTTTGACGAATTTATCCCATTCCCCTCTTGTTTTCGCATCTTCAAGATCATTCATTTTTTTCACATTTTTCATGAGGGTTTCAAAGTTTGTAAGAAGACCAGGCATCCATTTAACTGTAATATGCGCAATATCGTGCTCTTTACAAAATTCTGTGAGAAACTGGCTGACGGTTTTTTTTGTTCCTACAACAAGTAGTTTCTTGCCTTCTTTTTTGGATGCAGTTAAAAATTCCGAAGCTGCTTGAATTTGAGCCAATGTTTTAGTCAAGTCGATTACTGCGCTTCCGTTTATCATTTTATAAACAAATTTTCGCGCCTTGGGATTAAGTCTGTTTTTTTTGTGTCCGAGGTGGACTCCTGCATTAAATAGTTTTTCGATTTCAGCAGTATTAGATATTTGTTTTGTCATAAGTAATTATTTTATCAGCAGCAGACATTATTTGCAAGGGTAGTCAGTGAAAAACCGCATTCCTATTGTAAGTTTAATTTGAAAGTTCGAAGATATAAGTGCGATCTTTGGTAATCCGTTTGAAAAGTGCAGGTGTAATGATATTTAGTTTAGCCTGTGAGGTAAACGGTACCCAATGCTTATCGGTTTTGAGATCGTTTTCATGAAGATGAACATGTTTTATTTGTTTTCCGAATCGATCAAGAAACCCGTTTATTCGGTTGCGTGCTTCTTCCTTTGACAAAGACCCGAGTATGAGATGTCCGGTATCCAGACACAGGTCAACCTTGGTTGGTATTAGATTCCAATTCAACTGGCCGTACAGAAGATCCCAGGTTCCGTATCTAAGAAGCGGTGCGTTTTCCCAGTATAATTGAATTCCAAGTATACTGCTTACAAATGTTCCAAAGCGAATAAGACGGTTGGCAGTTGCTTTATCAGGGTAAGTATTTGGATGCATAATCTCAAGCGGAATATGCGCAGTCAGGGAGATACAATTCTTCAGCCTACATTCTATAATACTCCACAATAGATAAACAAAAAGTTTCGGGGAAATCGGTGTGTAGAGTGTATAAGCGTGAGCGTGATTATTTTGTATTGTCATGGGATATATTTTTAATTGTAACAATCTTGTTATGGTAAAATCCATCGTCAGGTTCAAGTCTGAATGCTTCAGGTGTGCACGTTGATAGGAATTGAAGGCATCTTTGCTGGAGATATGCATCAACGGAACGTTGATCTGGAACCAAACCATATCCGCGGTAAAATTGATCTCTTCCTCCATATTCTCGAAAAATCCACAAATCGCTTATTGCGAAGTCTTCATAAGGTGAACCAATTCCTGAGAATTCCCAATCAATAACTTTCGATGTTCCATTAGTTCCCATGATATTGGCAAGCCAGAAATCCCGATGGACCCGGGTAGTTCCCAGTTTTGTGACCTCATTCCAGTTTGGTTCGATGAGTATTGGGTCCACACCAGCGGTAACGAGAATAGGAAGTGCTTTCTGGTAATAACGTTGAAGTCTTGCGTGATAATCATCTATAAGATATTGCAGAGGACGGGTAACAGGAACATGAATCTGTTTAAGAAGGGAGCCCGCTTCTCTAAGTACATCTTCCCCTTCTAAAAATTTTTGTTCGTAGCTGCCACCTTCGACAAATTCCTGATGGGTAGTCAATGGTTCTTCATGAAGTAGTTTTGGAGCGATACGACCTCCAAAAATCCTTAAAGCAATGCTTTCCCGCTGTTGCCGCTGTAAGTCAGGAATCCCAGTTTTAAGGTAACCATTTCGGTAATCTTTTACGACGTGACCGTTTGTTCTTTCAACTCGATTTATAAAGCCACCCTTTAATTGTTCAGTTGCCATGTATCTTGATATGAGGAGATAGTACGCCGTAAGATGAAAACAACTTTTTCATCATCTCGATGACGTATCATCCCCATTATTGTTAATGGGCTGGTTGTAGCACCGTGTGGCGGCAATAAGGTAGTGCGGCCCTCGGTTGCTGGATGGGTAATAACGGTCCAGTTCCCTTTCCCATCTCTCTTGATAATAGATTTACATTATAGATGTTGTATAGCGGTTGTCAAGTTTCTTTTTAGATTTGGATACGATTTGAAGAATAGTTTTATCAATAGGGAGACCGAGTTTTCGCAAGACATCCACCTTTCTCTGGAGTTTTCTGTATTCAGAGTCTGTCATGGTGATCAGTAATACTATTACTATACATATTATATACATACATAATCTTATGTCAATAGGAAAACCCATATGATAAAATTACCCTATGAAGATTGCAATTCTAGGGGGTGCATTTGATCCTCCACACTTGGGTCATATGCTTGTTGCACATCAGGTAAAAGAACATCTTATAATGGATGAAGTTTGGCTTATGCCGTGTTATTCTTATTTTCCTGAATTCCCTATCAAATTTAGTCATATAACATCTCCGGAAATACGATTCAAAATGGCAAAGATGCTTCAAAATAAAAGTATCAAAGTATCAGATTTTGAATATAAACACAACAAACAAAGCAGGACAATTGACACCCTTGATCTTCTCACGAAAAAATATCCGAAAGACGAATTTTATTGGATCATTGGGTCAGATACACTAAAAGGATTTCGTTTATGGAATCAATGGAAAAGACTGATAAGACAATACAATATAATAGTTTTTCCGCGTGATACGAATATCAATACACTTGAACAAAGAACCAAAAAGACGTTTGGGTTAGAGACCTTACCAACAAATATTACCATTGTCGGTGGAGATATCATTGTGAGCAATATTGCCTCAACCCATATCAGAAAACGGGTAAGAAAGTCATTTCCCATATCTTTATTGGTGACGCAAGAAATTAAAAAATATATCATTTCACATAAACTTTATTTATGAACAACAGAAATGTACAGCACGAGATCAACCGTATAATATTATTTATTCAAAAAGTAATACAAGATACTAAAAGAAAAACGGTTGTAATAGGGTGGTCCGGAGGACTGGACTCAACAACATGTCTTTATTTACTTGCAAAAGCATTACCTCCAAATAATATCCACGTTCTTCATTTACCTTATGAAAAAACGTATATCAAAGAACTTAACAACATTTCAAGAATACTTTCTATACCAAATAGAAATATTCATGAAATACAGATACATAAGACGGTACAAACTCTTTGGAGTACATTACTTAAAGGATCGGATACTACAATAGAAAGAATAAGAGTAGGAAACATTATGGCTCGAATGAGGATGATTATTCTTTTCGATTATGCACAACGCATTAAGGGTTTGGTATGCGGTACTGAAAACAGGTCAGAGCATTTACTCGGTTATTATACGAGATATGGAGATCAGGCATCTGATTTTGAACCCATTACCCATCTGTACAAAACTGAAGTGCGTGAGGTTGCAGCTAATCTATGTGTTCCCCAAAATAGTATTGATAGAAAACCTTCGGCAGATTTATGGAAAGGTCAGACTGATGAAGGCGAATTTGGGTTTACGTATGATGAGGCAGATCAGGTCCTTAAGCATTACACAGATCATAAACAGAACGTATTACACATCCTGAAAAAGTATCCGCATGCTGATGCAGTTATAAAAAGAATGTCGAAACATAATTTCAAACACCATGTCCCCTATCATCTTTAGCATTATGTTCCTGGTTTAAGTTCTACTTTTTGACCGGGTCGCGGATGAGAAAATTCAATAAGCCCGGTCGTGGGGTTTTCTTCTGTGAAATGTCTCCAGACTGATATCTCTATAAAAGGATTGTTTTTTGAGCCCGATGAACCCGGGTAAATCACCAGTTCACCTGGAGTTCCACCGAATAAATTGGAAACATAACGTGCATGTTTAGTGACTTTGTTTAACTGTACAGATATCAAGTCACCTAGTTGATGTTTTCCTTTCAAATCTTCATGAGTGACGGTAGTTTTGATATTACCGTAATTATCAATATGACCCACATAATAATCCTGCAGTCCGGGGATATTATTGACGGGAATTTCTTCAAGTTCTAGTTCGTCCTCCAGTTCATCCATAAGATGTGCACTTACTCGTGAATAGAGATCCCGGGATCGAAATTGACTACCCTTATCAAGTCCGGGATAACGATATGATTTTTCAATTTTCTGACGGATGAGGGAATAGTCATATCCTGCATTGGGTCCGCATACATACATACCGGAAACGAGTTTTACGATAATAAATTCCGCTCCTTTTGCTTGTTCGACTGATTCATCTGTCTGGATACGCGGATCTGTATTCTGAAAAATAATGGTGTCTAACGGGTGACCATATCGTTCTTCCGTAATACTTATTTGGTTTATTAAATAAGACGTATGGATGGTTGAAGGAGTTGAAGAAACAAACGTTATGTGCGGATGTGAAGAATCCTTTAAAAATCCTTCAGTTGCTGATTTAAATTCCTGACATGTAAGGGAATCTCCAGCCCAGTCTGCGATGACAATTAATTTTTTCATAGATATTAATTATAAACCAAATAATGTAGTTAATACTGCAAATGTGGACGCGATTATGATGAGAATCGATGAAATAATTGCAGTATTTCGTTGAAAGGGCGTATTGACAAATTGTCCCATGAGATCCCTTTTGCTTGTGATAGCAATAAGAAAATAAAAAATAAGTGGGAGAAGCGTTGCATTAATGGTCTGTGCTGTAATGGCAATTTTAAAGAGCGAAACCGATGGGATCATTACGATACATCCTGCAATAATGAGCTGAATAAGAAAAAGCATATAAAATACAGGACTTTTTTGAAACGTAATATCGAGGCTTCCTGCAACACCAAAAAACTCGGAAAATGCATAAGATGTGGTAAGAGAAACAATTACCACACCCATAAATCCCGCATTCAGAATACCGAATGCAAACAGTGTTCCAGCGAGTTCACCAGCAAAAGGTTTTATAGCGAGCGCTGCTTGTTCACCTGATACAAGCGGGATATTATGCACAAATAGAGTTGCTGCAGTAGCCACAATCATAAAGAAGGAAAAAAAATCTGTTAAAAAGGCGCCAATATACGTTTCCAACTGAGAAAATCGTAGCTTTGCCACATCAATTTTTTTATCATAAGAAAAACTGCTGATAAAAAACTGTCCCCAAGGGGTAATCGTAGTTCCGAGAACTCCTATCCCAATTACCAGGTAATCTTTTAAATAGGTAGGACTAAACTCAACTCCATGAGGAAATATCATATTTGAAAGGGCCAAACCCCAATCGGGTTTTGATTTAAATGCAGAAAAAATATAAGAAAGATAAAAAAAACTGGAAACAAGCATTACATTCTGGGTTGATTTGTAATTACCCTTAGTAACAAATATGAAAACAGCCACTATCATTAATATTATCATTGGTGTAGTGGGTAGAGAAAGAAGTTGTCCAACGGTTTTTATTGCAGACAGATTGACGGTTATGGTGGCGAGATTCGCAATGAATAAAAACATAAATACCACCACCGAAATTTTAACTCCATAAAATTCCCTGATTGCATCTCCGAGCCCCTTCTTTGTGACCAGTGAGAGACGCATCCCCATTTCCTGGGTTATAGCAAGGAGTATTGTGATAAGGACTAGTGCGAAAAGAATGGGATATCCGAGTTTGGCACCGGCGATTGAATAAGTAGCAACTCCGGCCGCGTCGTTATCTGCCATCGCCGCAATAGTAGCAGGACCGAAAACGCTGATAAATAATACAATGTTTCTTTTTATCTGATTCATATTCCCATTCTAAACTATATTCTATCCCTTAAAAAGTCTGTAATATGGTCAAAGGTAAGTAAGCCTAATAGATGTTTATCATTGTCAACTATGGGTAGGGCCGGGAATCGGTAGCGGAGCATTTTACGAACTGCAATTTCAACCGGTGTTGTCAACCGAATTTCTACAAGGTTTTGTATCATGAATTTATAGACTGGAGTAGTGTGTTCTTGCATAAGTAAGTCATGTGGGTTAAAAACTCCTATCAGTTGTTTATTATCGTTAATTACATAAATTGCTGCAAAAAAAGAATAACTCGCTGTTTCTTTTTTAATTTTGGTTATGACTTCGCCAGCCGTGATGTTTGGTGGAACGGTAAAGTATTCTGAAGTAATAATTTTACCAATGGGTGTTTTTGAGAGATTGATAAGAGCTTCAAGTTCATTGCGTATATCCGGTTTTATTTTGCTCAGGATTTCATCTCTTCTTTTTTTATGTAGGGCAAGAAGTATGTCGACTGCCTCTTCGGGATTAATGGATTCCAGGATTTCAGCTGATTTTTCGCTATCCCAGTGAAGAAACAAATCCCTTTGATAGTTTATATTAAGGTTTTCAATTACTTCTGCAGCAAACTGTTTATCAAGTATATGAAGGAATTTTCTGACATTTTTTTCATTTGTTTTTTCAAGATAATCGGCGAGATCTTCCGGTCTCATGTTCTGAATTTTTTCTTCACTTTTTTTGAGTTTTACCTGACCGCGGTTTAGTTCGAGGGGCTGAACATCTCCCCAGGGAAGAAAACTTGAAGAAAGAGTCAATCTGAAAAAATGATAAATTCGTTCCACAAATGACTCAACACCAAGGCGTCGCAACAGTCCCAAAATTCCGACATCAACTCCTGTGATAAAGAGTTCATTGACAGTAGGGGTGTATTTTTCCTGAAATGTAACGTCATTCACTCGAACAACCTTATTTCCTCCAATGTCAATTATTTGTTTATCGAGTAGATTTTTCTTTATATACATTTCATTTTCATCCAGTTCTGAAAGCATGTATGACTTTTTTAACGTAATGATATCGCCGAATTTAATGACATATTCATACGGTACGATTGTCTTTTTGTCTTTTGTTGTTCTTATAACAAGTTTTGAGACTTTGGGATTTGCAGAAACGGTAAATATGATATCTTCAAGACGACCCATTTCAATTTTATCTTCTGTAACAACTTGTCTGCCCTCAAGTTCTGAAAAGTACAACATATTGAGATTATAATATATTCTATTTTCGGTGTATATCTGATCATAAATAAAATAGTTGAATTTGACGTAAAATGATATAATATGTATATATGGACAAGAAGTTTGGAGCCCTGCTTGTAATATTTTTTTTATCCTTTACGATTTTTGTTACAGTAGTTTTTTTCAATAAACCTCTTGCAAAATTTACACGGGCAAAAGAGGACTTTTTACCTTCTGCTGCAAATTCGCTTATATTTGCATTTCCTTTAGCGGTGAAAGCCGACGGAGTGACTGAAAGTACGGTGAATGTATTTATAAGAAGTGATAAGGGTATGCCGGTAAAAGAACAGAAAGTAGTACTTACTTCTTCAATCGGTACAGTAAAAGAAACTGAAGGTACAACTGATGATCAAGGCAAAACAACATTTCATCTTACATCTACCTCACCGGGTATCGCTGATATTGAAGTCACGGTGGCAAACTCACTTAAACTATCTCAGAAATTATCAGTTAAATTCGAATAATCAATATGAATAATAAAAAAATTACAAAGGTAGTTATTCCTGCAGCCGGATTTGGTACTCGTTTTCTACCTCAGACTAAGGCAATGCCCAAGGAAATGTTGCCGATTGTTGATAAACCGGTAATTCAGTATGTGGTTGAAGAAGCAGTACATTCAGGCGTAAACAATATTATTATTGTGACCGGAGCAAATAAACGGGCTATTGAAGATCACTTTGACGTACCAAATGAAGATCTGGTAAAAAATCTCATGGCAGGAAATAAAGAACACATTTTAAAGAATCTAAGAAAGATTGCCGATA
>CAZYXQ010000043.1:0-8351 GCA_964651235.1 uncultured Gammaproteobacteria bacterium | reverse complement strand
CGATGAAGACGATCGTCTATCTCTCATAAAAACGATCATGAAAGAGAAACGCACGATAAAATATACTCCATCATATATTTTACATCGAATATCGGCTGCCAAAAATCTTTTAGTTCCCCCTGATAGATATTGTAAGAATTTTTCAGATTTTTCTTCACATGCTGTTTATGATATCTATACAGAATATGAAAAACGACTTTATAAAAATAAAGCAATTGATTTTGACGGACTTATCATGAAAGCAGTTGAGCTTTTTATAACACATCCATCAGTTCTTTTACGATATCAGGACACATATCCCTATATGTTTGTCGATGAATTTCAGGATACGAATTATGCTCAATACACTTTAACACGTCTTCTTGGAGAAAAACACAGAAATGTGACAGTTGTAGGTGATTTTTCACAAAGCATTTATTCATGGAGAGGCGCAGATATTCAGAACCTTCAAAAATTTCAGGAAGATTTTCCGGAATGTAAAGTGTTTCATCTCGAAGAAAATTATCGTTCAACCCAGAAAATTCTCGATTTTGCGTATGAGGTGATTGCAAAAAACGACACTCACCCGATTCTGAAATTGTTTACTCATAATTCCAAAGGTGAAGAAATTGCCCTTTATGAAGCTAGAGATGAAGAAGATGAAGCTTTTTATGTATCATCGCAAATTCAGAAACTGCAGGATACTATTTCACTTGACTCAATAGCTGTATTGTACCGAACCAATGCTCAGTCACGGGCTATTGAGGAATCATTTCTTCATTATGGTATTCCCTATGTATTAATCGGTGGAATACGGTTTTATGAACGTAAGGAAATTAAAGACATTCTGTCTTATTTAAGACTCGTAATCAATCCTGTTGATGAAGTTTCGAAAAGTCGAATAACGAAGTTGGGTAAACGCAGGTGGCTTATGTTTAAAGACAATTATACTGAACTTTCCCAAAATCACAGACACCTGTCAACAAACGAATTAATTGATCGGATTTTTGAAATTACGGGTTATCTATCCCTGTTTAATCCAGACAATGAAGAAGAATATGAAAGGCTTGAAAATATAAAAGAACTCAGATCGGTAGCAGAGCATTTCGGTGATTTAAACGAGTTTTTACAACAAGTTGCTCTTGTTGAATCTGAATATTCGGAAGGAGAAAAAAGGAAAAAAACCGGTGAGGGAGTAAGACTCATGACTCTTCATCAGGCGAAAGGGTTAGAGTTTAATGCCGTATTTATTGTGGGTGTTGAAGATGGGATATTACCTCATGTTCGGGCAATAGATGATTATTTTCAGCTTGAAGAAGAAAGAAGACTTTTTTATGTAGGAATTACCCGTGCAAAAGACCTTCTTCATATCAGTTATGCAAAGCATCGCTTTATATATGGAAGAAGGGGTGAGGGAGTTATATCCAGGTTTATTAAAGAACCAGATGGTCAGGATTGGTAGAAAGTGTAATTTATTAAGTGATTTTGTATACTATAACTATGATAAAGGATAAATATGGAAAGAGCCTTACATTTCAAGAATTGATGCAGAAAATCATAACTCGTTTTGAAAGCATTATCTTAGAATTCTGGATATTTATACTTCATTTAGTCGGGTATGTACCATCTCATGTAATCAGGAAGCTTTTTTATCGTATTGGGGGAATGATAATTGGAAAAGGTTCAGTTATTCATACCGGAGCGCGTTTTTATGATCCAAGAAATATCAGGATAGGAGAAGATAGTATTGTTGGAGAAAACGTTGTTTTGGACGGTCGAGACAAGATAATAATAGGAAACCACGTTGATATTGCCACTGATGTTTTGATATATAACTCGGAACACGATATACATAGTGAGTTTTTTACTCCAATAACTAAAGAAGTACATATTCATGATTATGTATTTATTGGTCCCCGCGTAATAATATTACCTGGTGTAAACATTGGAAAAGGAGCAATCGTAGGTGCGGGTGCTGTTGTGACAAAAGACATTGATGATTATACTATCGTAGGTGGAGTACCGGCTAAAGTGATAGGGGAACGTAAGAATAAAGACCCTCATTATATTCTCGGAAGAGCACGTTTGTTTCGGTAATTTTAATCCTGGGTTCCCACCAGAAATACAGCCTGCCAGGGTTTGTATGATGAAAAAAACTGCTTTTCAAACGTTACTTCGTAATTTTTGGTTACTTTATAGTTAAAACTAGCCTTACCACCCCAAGCAGGAAAATCAACTTGTTTTACTACCCCTTTTTTTAGAGTTTGATCATCTTGATACAAAGGGGCAGGAGGAGCTGCTACATCGTATAGTGTAGGAGTACTTAATTCAACTACTCTATTATCCTTTTTTCCATATAGTTTAAAGTATAAAAGCATTTTTTCTTCATCAACGATAGTTTGGATGAGTATGGAGGCATCAGTATCATTCTTGATTTTTAAGTCCACCCCAGGAGCAAAAACAGTCGCATCAAGACCGGGTTTTGAATCATTCTCGTAGTATGAAACACGGTATGCATGGGCATGTCTTTCCAGGATTGGAAGCCCTGAGTTTAATGCTGCACGAAAAAGAGTAGTTGAAATCTGACACACTCCGCCTCCGTCTCCGAGTACAGTTTTCCCCTCTTTAATAATATAGGCTGGTTGATAACCTGTACGCGCTGATATATCACCAATTGTTTCGTTAAATGAAATGATTTTGTTCTTTGGAATTAATACACCATTGAATTTTGATGCTCCAAGGATAACATTATGAATTCTTCCGGGGATAGAGTGCGTATAATTTGATACCCCTTCTCCTATGAGTTCTTCAATACCGTGTTCGTTTGACTCAGCCAAAGTGATTTCAGGTTTGATTAGCTCTTCTTTTACCGATACCGTATAGTTTTTTTGATTATATTTAAGGAGATCGATTGAATCGTGTATATCATTAAGATATTGAGCGGTAAGCAGTCTGTTTCCGGGCTCTTCTTTTTGGAATTCTACCACTCTGTTATTCTCAAACTTAAAGAGCGCATTTTTTGCCGGTCTGTTATATGAATCTTCAAGGAGAGCTATGGTTTCCTTAACCGGGCTATCGTCATACTGTACCTGTGTTTGAAATGTATACGATTTCAGATTAAAGAGCGTGGTGATACGTTGATAGACAAGTGAGGGATAATGAGGTGTTCTTCCTACCAGATATGCTTTTTCAAACGTCTCAGCAACATTTGTATGAAGACGGAGTTTTTGAGCAGAAAATGTGGCTATTGGATTATCATGATAATATACATACAGTTTCGATTTAGCAATTTTTGCTTCTCTTTCGGCAAAAAGCTTAAATACTTGATTTTTCGTCATTTTTCCAACAGAGAGTCCGTCGATATAAACTGCGGGATATATTTTCCCCGCAAACTTATTTTGAGAATCATGAATATACAGAAATACAGTAAAAAAAGTAATACTCAAAAGGATGCATAATAATATGAGAATTCGAACAAGATACGTGTGTTTTCTATGCAGATTTGTTATCATAATCTTATGGATGATAATAAAGGAAATTCTGACGGAAATCAATCGAAAGAAAACAACATTCCTCCACAACAGCCTATTTTTGAGACGGTCCCCATTGAGACTCAGCCATCAGTTGTGGATGAACATATGAATCCAGAAGAAGTTGCGCCAGATGTAGCACAAATGGAGGATGTTTCAAAAGGAGGAGCGGTGCCAGAAGTGTTACCGTCTGATCAACCGCTTGTATATGAGGAAAGCAAAAAAAAATATGTAATTTTCGGAGCGGTTTTTGTACTGTTGTTACTGTTGATTTTGGTAATTATTGTAGCATCAGGAGGTAAAAAAAAGAATACGATTGTAAAAAAAGATATTAATGTAACATATTGGGGTCTTTGGGAAGAAAAAGAGGTGATGGATCCACTTATTGCGACCTATGAAAAGAGAAATCCAGGTGTGAACATATTGTATGAAAAAAAAGACCCTACGGATTACAGGGAAAAACTTATTGTAAGGAGTCAGAACGGACAAGGACCAGATATTTTTAGGTTTCATAATACGTGGCTTTCTCAAATTACCGAGGTAGCCGATGCTTTACCAAAAGAGATTATGAGCGATGATGAATTTGAAAAAACCTTTTATCCCATACATCAAAAAGACTTGAAAATGGGAAAGGATTATTACGGACTTCCCTTATACATAGACGGATTAGTTCTTGTGTACAATGAGGATTTATTTAAAAAAGCAGGATTGGCTAAAGCACCTTCGAATTGGGATGAGCTGATTGAAGATGCAGGTAAAATACAGGTAAATGATAAAGATGGGGGACTCATCACTTCGGGAGTTGCAATCGGAACAGCTTCAAATATCGAACATTTTTCTGACATATTGGGTTTGATGATAGTGTTAAACGGTGGCAACTTGACGAGTTTAGATTCTCCTGAGTCGGTTGGAGCTCTTGAGGCATTTAGAAGATTTGCTGAACCACCAAATAACACATGGTCAGAAGCGATGCCTAACTCTGTTGCAGCATTTATTCAACAGAAAGTAGCAATGATAATAGTGCCCTCATGGGAAATCATGACGATAAAAGGAGCTGATCCAAGTATCAATATTAAAGTCGTCCCGATACCTAAACCCCCCGGGGGAAAACAGATATCACTAGCTTCGTATTGGGTTGAAGGTGTTTCAAAAATGAGTAAACAAAAAAAAGAAGCATGGAAGTTTTTAAAATATTTGACCGAAAAAGATACTATGACAAAACTGTATGGTTTACAAAGCGATATAAGAGTATTCGGTACCCCTTATTCACGTGTTGATTTGGCAAATCTGATTGCTCAAGATGCATATGTTGGACCCGTTATTCAGCAGGCACAAAATGAAGCGTACATATCTTTACCTTTAGTTTCCCGGACGTTTGATAAAGGATTAAATGATGAAATCGTGAGATATCTTGAGAATGCGGTAAATGGGACTATTAAAGGAGTTTCGTATCAGGAGGCACTGTCAGTAGCAAAAAAAGGAATCGATCAAATTTTTGAGCGATACCATATTGAATAAGCCTAAGAGAAAGTAACATATACAATTTATGTTACAATAAAACGTATGAAACTACCGTTTTTTTCTTCTTCACAATCGTCAAAAGATGTATTTTTTGGTCTTTTTTTAAAAGAAAAAAGAGGAATTGGTTATATTATATCCGGAGATAAAGGCGTAATGCGGGTGTTAGGAAAACGTGAGTTTTTATATTCAAACGGCTGGGAAAACCTGGTACAGGACATTGACGAACTCCTTTTTAAACTTGAGGATGAGACAAAATGCAGAATTGAAAAAACGATATTTTTCGTATTTTCCCATCTCATAGAAGAAAAAACAAAAGAGATAAAAAAACCCTATTTGCAAAAAATTAAAGAGATTACAAAGACTCTTGAAATAAAACCGATAGGATATATTGAGTGTCAGGATGCGGTGGTTTCATTTCTTCAGGAAAGGGATGGAGCTCCTCTATCCTCCATACTAATAGAGTTGGACGATACGTTTGCTGGAATTTTTATTTACAAAGGAGGACATAAAATACACTCCTTCATTGTCTCACGAACCGACAATATAATAGATGATATTGTTTCAGTTTTTGATTCACTGGGAAAAACATTATTACCGAACAGAGTTATACTATATAATTCGGGGAATTTATCTCACGAATCAGGCAAGATAATTTCATATCGATGGAGTTCTGATCTGTTTGTTCAATTACCACGTGTTGAAATTCTTAAAGAAGATAATATTCAGGAAGGATTATTACACGTTTTTGCAGATCAAACATATCAAAAAAATTCCGGAACCTTCGTACATGAAGAAGTTAAAGCAAAGGAAGTACTGGGTTTTATGATTGCTACAGATGTGAAAAACAGCGCAGATAGGTTGGAACAGGAATACTCTATGCCAGAAACCAAACAACAAAAGACGACAAATCAATTACAGGGAGGCAATTCAAACGTGAAGATGCTGTTTCAAACAATTCAAAAAAAAACTAAACATATCAGCACATTGTTGACATCAATTTCTATTAGACCGAAAAAATCTTATATGATCTTTATTGGGCTATTGAGCAGTATTGTAGTGCTAATCTTTTGTGTGGAGTATCTATTTCATAGAGCTGATTTAACTCTTGTATTAGCTACAAAAACAATTAAAAAAGATCTTAACATAAAAGCCTTGCTTCAGACAAATAAAGTTGGGTTTCTACCCATATTTGTTGCTACTTCTTCCACAAAAATGAAAGATGTAAAAATTACAACAGGAAAAAGAGATGTTGGTGAAATGGCAACAGGAGAAGTTACCCTATTTAATTTCGATGATGAGGATAAATCGTTTGCGAAAGGGACGATTATTGAAGTTGACAACATGAAGTTTTCACTCAATGAAGAAGTACGAGTAGCTGCTTCAACCCTTGCTCAAGATGCTTCGGCGAAACTTCCTGGTAAAAAAAATGTAAAAGTGACAGCCCTTGATATCGGTACGGAATCAAACATCGATAAAGGTAAACGTTTTAAGATTGAGGATCTTTCACTTTCGGTTTTTTTTGCAATGAATGATGAAGCATTTTCCGGTGGGACAAAAAAATCCATAAAAACAGTATCAAAAAAAGATCTTGAGGATTTAAAAAACCAAATTCTGGAAAAATCAAAACGTCAACAACAAGAAACAATTAAAAAACAGATAGCTAAGCAAGTTAATCTTGTTGAGCCACTTATGAAGGTTAGCTTAGACGACATGAAATATTCAAAAGAACTCGGGGAAGAAGGAGATAACGTATCGCTTGAAGCCAAAGTTATTGCACAATATTATTATTATGAGTCCCAAGATATGATATCCGTTTTAAAAAATAGCATTAGTAAGGAAATCCCCCCAGGGTACGATCTTATCGATACCAATTTATCACATTCGGTATTATCTGTGAAAGATGAAGATGAAGAAATAAATCTTAAAGTAAAGGTTGAAGCGCGTGCAGGAAAAAAGATAGATACATCAATTATTCTTGCAGATATATCCGGAAAAACCAAAACTGCAACGGCTAATATATTGAACTCTAATACTGATATTAATTCACATATCCTAATCATTACTCCCAACATACTGGTATTAAAAGAATTTACCCCGTTTTTTAGAAAAAATATTCATATTGTTCTGGAATACAAGTAACTCTTACCTTCGTATGGCTATTCGTGTATATTTAAAAAAAAATAATTCAATAAAAAGAAAAATGGTAAATCATTTTTCTTATATCTCTCTGATACTAGGTATGATGCTGTTATTTTGGTCATTCTATCCAGTGGTATCATTTGAAATATATTCAAGGTTTTTTATGCAAAACCAAACTACGTCACCACTCTCGTCAGATCAATTAGAAAATAAAAACAAAGGGAATTCAGGATCTGTTATGGGTGATTTTGATGCATATACAAATAATTTACGTGATTTTACGCAGGCACATTTATGGTTCCCGACAAAAAATCAAAATCAAAAGGAAACAAATTTTTCGGTAAAAGAATATTACATCAGTATTCCCAAGTTAAATATTACTAAAGCATTAGTAGTCGTGGGTGGTGAAGATCTTTCAAAAAGTCTAGTTCACTATCTACCGCGGACGATGCCCGGTGAATACGGTAATGTGGCAATTTTTGGTCATTCAACACTTCCCCAGCTTTATAACGAGAAAGATTATAAAACCATATTTACTTATTTGCCTTCACTTGAAAAAGGTGATCGTTTTTTTGTACATTTGGGAGATTTGCAATATGAATATGAAATTACTGATATGTATGTGGTTACTCCTGATAAAATTTCAGTTCTTGATCAGCGATATGACGCTTCTTATATTACCCTCATCACGTGTGTTCCTCCGGGAACATATTGGAAAAGACTGGTGGTAAAGTCAAAGCTTGTTTTTTTGCCCTAAATACCTTTGATTTATCCTATAATATATGATAAAATTACCCAATGATTTCTGAGGTGGATCAAAGCCAAAAACAAAGTAAAAATATGGTGCGCATATCTTTCTATTTCATGCTTCTTTTGATTGTCCAATTTTTCATTTTCATCGGTGAATGGACAATAAAAATGGTAATGTTCCCTTATTATGTTTTATCGTTTATTGTAAAGTCTGTTATTTACTTTCGTTATAAAATCCAATTAAAACAAAGAGAAAAAAAATTTTTTGAAAAACAGATAACTCCACCTCTTGTTAAATCAGAATTGCATTTTTCACGTATTGGTACTGGTTTTAAAAAAATAGGATCCGTCTTGTTTTTTTTCTCAATTAACATATGTATCATAACCGGATCGTTTTTGCTTAACGTTATTAGACATAGTTTTAAAATACTT
>CAZYXQ010000042.1:0-8410 GCA_964651235.1 uncultured Gammaproteobacteria bacterium | reverse complement strand
GATACAGTTTCGCAATTTCTCTCCCAATACCACTTGAGGCACCGGTAACAACCGCAACTTTTTTCATATAAATCAAATTATACCACTTGGTTCGAACCCTAGGATTAAATTACCACAGCGATCACTATTAAAACAATTTCAAAAATAAGTTCATTTGCCTTCTATGGAACCACTCCAAAATTCGAACCTTTTTATGTTTTTATGAAGGGCTAAAGTAATATCTTTATGTTTTGTCTATTCTGAGTCCAGGGGGAGGGATTCGAACCCCCGTAGGGAAAACCCAGCAGATTTACAGTCTGCCCCCGTTGGCCACTTGGGTACCCCTGGTATGGCTTAAATTATATCACAAGGATTGAGCTCTCTTGCAGTAAGTAATCGCGTTATGTAGAATTAAAATCTATGAAAAAAACTAAAGTAGCGGTTGTTGGATGTGGTCGGGTGGGTATCACTGCCGCATATACCATGTATATAAAAAATACTGCAAATGAAATCATGCTTTTTGGAAGGGACGTTGATAAATTAATTGGTGAACAACTAGATTTTATGCACAGTCTTTCATTTATTGGTACTACCAATATTACGGTCGGACATGAATACGAGATGCTTACAGGAAGTGATGTGGTGGTATTTACTGCAGGAGTAGCACAAAAGGAAGGGGAGACACGCCTTGATTTAGTAAAAAATAACACGAAGATTATCCAAACAATGATACCGGAGATTATCCGTCATGTACCCGAAGCAACAATCATTATGGTTTCAAATCCGGTTGATATACTTACCTATAAAACAGCACAGATTGCTGGACTTCAAAGAGGGAAAGTATTCGGAAGTGGTACAACACTTGATACGGCTCGTTTTAGATATCATCTTTCTGAATTTTTAAAAGTAAATCCAAAAAGTATTCATGGATACATATTAGGTGAACATGGTGATAGTTCATTTCCTACTCTTTCTACTGCAAATGTTGGGGGGCAACCCATTACTACACTAAAGGGATTTTCCGTCGAAAAAGCAATGGAAGCATATACGAAAGCACGTGATGCAGCTTACAAAATAATTGCAGCTAAAGGGGCAACATATTATGCAATTGGGGTAGTGATAAATCAGTTAGTTGATGCAATCTTAAGTAATGCAAAACGGGTATACCCATTATCTATTCCGCTTAAAGGAGAGTATGGGTTGAATGATGTTTCACTCAGTGTTCCTTGTGTGTTAGGTCGTCATGGTGTGGAGCAAGTTCTTGAGATACCGCTTTCATCTGAAGAACAAGAGAAAATTAAACATTCAGCAGAAGTCCTGAAAGGTCTTCTTTGATATAATAAATTAACTATGTTTATTCCGGTTGTATATGCTCAATGCCCGGTTTGTGTGGTTACGGTCGGCGGAGGATTATTTCTTGCAAAATGGTTAGGAATAGATGATATTCTTGCATCTATTTGGCTTTCTGGTTTAAATACTGCTATAGCATTTTGGATCGCTTCAGGTGTCAAAAGCAAGATTCTGAAAAACGGATGGATGTGGTCACTTGCTTTTTTTATCCTGACCATCGGGTATCTTGCATATTCAAAACAAATTGGACATCCTGGTAATACATTTTTGGGAATAGATAGGGTATTATTTGGTACGATTATTGGATATCTGGTTTCACTATTAGCAATAAGTGTGGATAAACTATTACGAAAAACACATAAAGGGAAGGTATATTTCCCTTATCAAAAAGTGATTATCCCGTTAGTTTCTTTTATTGTTGTTTCAGGGGTATTTGCCATACTTATTGAGTTTATTCACAGATAATAAATATGAAAGATAGTAAAGATTTACAATCATTCATGGAAAAGGTGAAACAGATGGAAAAAGGAGAAAAACTAGATCTTTCAGCAGGCGAAGATTTGTCTATCGGGATAATGAACCTCATTTCTATTGAAGAACATCTTTTTTTTTCGGGGGGTAAAACCGGAGATGTAAAATATTACAACCTACTTGATGAAGTTCGCAAACTACGCGTATCTTTATTAAAAGAAATCATTAAAGAATATAACGGGGAAGTTTGGTGTATCAGCAAACATCTTCTTGCTGCCTCTATGAGGATTATGGAGGTGGGGACAAAAGAACTGAAAAAAGGAAATAAAGAAAAGGCATTTGATTACTTTAATAAAGCATATGATTTGTATAATGTATTCTGGGGTTTAAATCTTGGCGTCGTACAATCAAGTGCACTTTCCATAGATAAATCATTTACAGAGAAAAAAGATAAACCAGTAGAGTATAAAGACAACAAAAGAAACAATTTTTTTGGATCAATAAATCGCATGATAGAAAAAGTGTTAGATTGTTGCCGTGAATAATATGTGTTTTCTAGTTCCGCATAAAGTGATTTCCGTCAAAAAAAACATCGCAACTCTTGAGAACAAAGTACAAGCTGTTTATGATCAAAAAAATGGAAAAATCATAAAGGGGGACAGAGTATTGGTATTTGGTAATGTAATTATTGAAAAAGTTACGACATGAATATGAATACAACACAAAAAGGTATTTTCTTCGCTTTTTTAGCCGCCATCATTTCAGGAATTTCAATTTTCTATGCAAAGTATGCAGTCTTAAAGATAGATTCGCTTATTCTTATTACTTCCCGCAACTTTCTAGTGGGACTCATTTTTTTGTTTCTTGTTATAAAAAATCGAAACAAAGCACAGATTTCTCATGTTTCTAAAAAACAAATGATAGGGTTGTTGTTTATCAGTATTTGCGGCGCAGTACCTTTTTATCTTTTCTTCACCGGACTTTCAATAATCACCCCACTGACTGCGAATGCGATCCATAAAACACTTTTTATCTGGGTAGGTTTACTGTCAATAATTTTTTTCAAAGAAAAAATTAATAAATGGATAAGTTTAGGGTACTTCCTATTTATAGGAGTACAGATAATCACTTCACAGATTCAAATTACGTACGGGACAGGTGAATTGTTTGTTTTTGCAGCAACACTTATTTGGGCTGTTGAGCATCTCGTAACCAAACGTCTGCATCCTTCTTTCTCTGCTGAACTAATGGGTTTGGTTCGCATGGGAGGGGGATCAATGATACTTTTTGCTACATCCATTATTACAGGGCGTGTTCATGAGTTTTCGACTATCAGCTCTTCATCACTAATCGTACCGGTTATTGTTGGATCATGTATTCTGTTTGCATATGTATTTTTTTGGTATAAAGCATTGTCAATGGAAAGGGTAAGTGTGGTAAGTTTTATCCTGACTTTTTCAGTCGTCGTTGGTGGAATTTTAAATACTCTTATCAATAGATCGATACTTTTACCAGCAGAGATACTACTTATGGTTTCAGTGATTTTTTCAGTAATACTTGTTTCTATTACCGAGTTTAGAAACATACATGATCCGGCGCACGTACGATGACGGGATACTCCTTTGTGCCAAATACGCAGCTTCGCCGAATTTTTTTGGATACTGCGGTCCTTCAAAGTCGTCAAACCTCATAGATCATCTTTATGAGGGTATAGGGGATCAAGAAATGGAGATAATATTATCGGAATTCGAAACATTGTATCCATACCTTAAACTGATAGCGAAAAGTAATCAAATTCCAGATATATTTAATCAAAAGGTAGTTGAAGCATATTGGGTAGGGAATCAATTACTTCACACAATTACTAAAAATGACTATCTCTCATTTTTGACTGAAATGCTCATGATACAAAGAAAAACAGATAAGAAAGAATATGAAAAGATAATGAAAAAAGTCACTTATTATAATATGTTACCTCATCATAGTTTTCACGTGTTTAATATTTTTAAATCAATGTCTTCCCATCTTTCTCAATCAATGATGACTAGTATGGATGAGTGTCGGATTGGATGGGGGGTTGTTGAGAGGGGAGTAGAGAATACAAACGGACAATTTATTGTAATAAATACACATTCTTTAATGATGAAAAAAAATAAGATGATTCTTGGCCCAAAAATAAAAAAACATCTTAAACTTGATTACAAACGTGTAAGATATAAAAAAACCATCAAACAAGGGGAGTGGGTAAGCTTTCATTGGGGATACTTGTGTGATACCCTCACTCCCCTACAAGTACAAAATATAGAACACTATACAAAACTGGCAATACATTACTTTAATCAGAAGATATGAACGTATATTTATTCGGCAATAAATTTCTTAATTTTGATAATGCGGTATTTCAACTGGAACCCTATTTAGTCAAGAAGTTTCCAGAAATTACGTTTATTCACACCGATCCAAATGAAGAATTTCCGCCTCAGGGTGAAACACATATTACCATCATTGATGTAGTACAGGGGATTGTAAAACCTACACTATTTGATTTAAATGATCTTGAGGAAATAAAAAAAAGTCCGGTTTCCCCGCATGACTATGACCTTCTCCTCCATCTTTTATTACTAAAAAAAATGAACAGAATACAAAAAGCCAGGATCATTGGCATTCCTCAACGTGTAGATATAAAAACCTGTATGAACTCAGTAATCAACATCTTACAAGGCCAATTCTAACCGCTTCGGTTAGAATTGGGTTGTTATGACCACTTAACTTTTAGGAAATGAGAGGCGCATGACATACAGGGATCAAACGCCCGGATGAATTTTTCTACTTCATATATGATTTTTTCTTTGGTAGCGTTACGTGAAAGAAGATCTTCGACGATTTCCCTAATTGCACGTTCCATTATGATTTGATTTTGTCCGGTGGGTACAACTATCTCTCCTTTTTCCACTATCCCCTTTTCGTTGATTTTCAAACTATAGTAAAGAGTTCCTCTTGGTGCTTCAATTACCCCTATTCCTATTGAATTCCGAGGGGCTCCTTTTATAGGTGCTTCTGGAAGGATTTCTTGTATCGTTTCTATCCATTCTATTGATTGATCGATTGAATGTAATATCTCAATTGCCTGGGCAAGATTGTTATAAAATAGATTTTTCGTCGGAAACAATGAAAGATGTTTTGAGACAGTCTGTTTTGTTTTTGGATGAAGAAATTCTTTTCCAAGAGTAAGTCGCGCAATTGCTCCAACCATAAAAAGTTGACCGTCAAAAGAAAAACCTCTCGCATGGGAATACGGAATAATTTTTCCATTTAGATGTGCTCCGATTTCTTCCTCTGGGATTGACTGATTTGATGTTGTTTTAATAACTCCCTCAAGATATGAAAAATCGGTCGATACCAGAGAAGTGAAGACAAAAGGAGCCTTCACTTCATGAAAAAATGGTGTACGGGCAAATAGTTCTATAAGTCGGACAATTTTTTCCCTAATGTGTGTAAGTTTAGGAATGAGTTCTTTAAGATCGTTGAGTTCAGGTAATTTTCCAAAACCTCCGACAATTGGGTAAGGAGCATGAACTGAGCGACCGCCAACTACAATAGACAGTCTATTGCCGACTTCCTTTACAGCAAACGCATCATCGAGCATACTGTGTTGGACCGGATCATTCATGTCAAAATCAAGTATCGAGTTTTTTTTAAATACATCCGGAAGTGCAAAAATATAGAGATGGAGTGCATGATCTCTGATAATGAGTCCATGGTATAGAAGTTTACGCAACAGCATTGTTTGTTTTGAGGGAATAATTCCCAGTGCGTGTTCAACTGCTTCAAGTGAAGCAAGAAGATGAGCGTTAGAACAGGTTCCACATATCCGGCTTACAAGCGCCGGTATTGCTACCGCTGGTTTTCCCTGAATTGCTTGTGTATAAAACCGTTTCCATTCGGAGATACTGAATTTTAAATCCGTTACTATGCCGTCAGTAACCTGTACATCAAGAGATGCTGCTCCTTCAATTTTGGATATTTCTTCGAGTTTTATCGCAAAAGTTCCTTTTTGTATATCTCCAATATCAAAGTTACTGTCGTGCATAGATATCATGCGAAACTTGTTTTATGCATCTCATACGATTCTGAACTAAACTTAGGACGACTGACCAGTCTTTCTTACATACTTTTCCATCATTTCCAAAAACAATTTTTCATTCATGGGACAGCCGGGTACTTCCTCGTCGACCGTGACTACATCTTTAAGCTTGAGTACTTTTTCCTTATATTTAAATTTGCTTAATATTGCTTGGATTTCTTTTTTTTGAGCATCATTGAATTGGTTTCGTTGTGCTGATGGAGTACCGGTTACAGCGCATGATCCAATTGCAACAAGTTTAATGGCCTGTGACCGAATTTTTTTAAGTTTTTCTTCCTGTGAATCTGAGCTTATTGCACCTTCGACGAATGCGATATCCATTGGTTGAATTTCGTTTGTATCATCTTTTCGCAGAATTCGTGCATGGACAAATTCGATTTTCTGAAGCCATTCTTTATAATGGAGATTTAATAGTTCGGTAAAAAGAATAGTTGAATCCTCACAACAAGTGAAAGTAAACCATCCAATTCGCAGTTTTGCCATATTTTTTCATTGTATCAGTTTTTATAAAGATATCCATACGGATAAAATAATAAAACGATTTATATATCTGTTATCATTAATATATGACTCTTACCGAGGTATCGTATTTTAGTAGAAAGTTTGCACCGTTTGGTGTATTGTTGTTAGTAATTATTCTGATCTTTTTCTATACCATAAAGTTGGTATTTATGTTCGCACAGCTGAACCAACCAAAAGTATTGGATATTGATACGGTGTTTAATCAGATTTCCGCACCTCAGTTTCCAGAGGCAACACCAAGCAGCCGGTTTACCTATATTATTGATACGGTAGAAGGTGAACCGATCACATCCACAGAAACCGCCAAAATATTTTTCCTACCGAAGGCAAAATTTCAGTTTGGATATAAAGAAAAAATATCCATAATGGCGAAAAAACTGGGATTTGAAGGAGTGGGTCTTGATTATCGACTCGCGCAAAATAATACGGAAGCGATATTTTCTGATTCGAAAAGGAAATTAAGAATTGATATTAATAATTTCAATTTTAAATTTGATCAGGATATCACACGGAGTCCGGAGTTATTTGAGGTAAACGGTACACCAATAAAAGAGGAGGCGCAAAACAGAGCAATTGATTTTTTAAAATCTTTTGACAGACATCCGGACGATTTGGCAAAGGGGACCATGAAGGTGATCTTTCTGCAGTATGACAAAGTAAGCAGTCAGACTGCGGTAATCGGGGATAATCACGGAGCAAACATGGTAGAGGTTGATTTTTACCGTGCAGAGATTGATCAATCCCCTATTGTGTCGCCAACTTTTTTTAACAGTCAAAATTATGTAACCATGGTACATACAGGTCAGGATTATAAAGTGGTGAGTTCACAGATACAGTTTTTTGAAAAATCCGAAGAACAGTTTGGAATTTATCCTGTGATTGACGGGAAAACCGCTTTTGAAAAGCTTGCTACGGGAAGTGGCTATATCGTAGCAGGAGCAACTAGTACTCAAAAACAGATTCCGATAACCGATATGTTTGTGGCTTATTATGATCCAAATGTATATCAGGAATATCTTCAACCGGTATATGTATTTATGAATCCAAAACTTAATTTTGTTGGGTATGTACCTGCCGTGACTGATGAATATCTTATTCGTTAATTACTATCGGTGAGGGTGAAATATATCCAATGTTTGCCTCAATCCATGAAACTGTATTTCGTGTATCTTGAAACCGGTCAAGACTTTTGAGAATGACAATGATAAATTCATGACCATTTTTCTTATAAAAACTGACGAGATTCTCACCTGCATTTTCGGTATAGCCGGTTTTAAGTCCGCCTATCCCATGGATTTCGCCTAACAGTTTGTTTACGTTAGTTAATTTATGAAAATACTGGTAATTAATATCTGATATAGTGATTTCTTTTGTGGAAACAAACCGAGCAAGATATTTGTTTTTTAATAACGCACGAGCTGCGAGAGCAAGATCAAACGGAGTGGTTCGTTGATCTATTTCGTCTAGACCTGCTGGATTTTTGAAACGGCTGTTTATCATATGAAGCTCACTAGCTTTTTTATTCATGAGATCGAGGAATGTTTCATATCCAACGGAATCAGCGATTGCTATTGCTGCATCGTTGGCGGAGTGCACCAGTATCCCATACAGCAGATTTTCGAGGGTTATTTGTTCACCTTCAACAAGATTCATTATCTGTCCTTCCTGAAACTGGCGTTTCACAGTAATTATTTCATCAGTATTGTACAGATCATAAGCAACAAGGGCAGTGATGATTTTTGCCGTTGATGCGGGAAGAAAGGGTTGATTACTGTTTTTTTCAAACACAGGAGTAAAAGAAGGGAGGTCCACTATATAAACTCCTTCTGCAGTTAATTCCAGTGGATAGATTTGTTTGGAATAAGGGATGGGTAATAATCGGATGAGAGATTCTTTTTCCAGATCTCTCGTGTGCTTGAGCAGTCGCTCAGTGCGCTCGGTCAG
>CAZYXQ010000041.1:0-9004 GCA_964651235.1 uncultured Gammaproteobacteria bacterium | reverse complement strand
GAATACGCTTTTGCATAATTTGCATCAACTCCAGAAATATCAGTCACTGCCGCAGGAACAGTAATAAGTTTATAATCACCATCCGGTACCACATAACTGAAATTACCGTCTTCTTTGGTAATCTGCGGGTTAATGATGTTTCCGCCTGCCACATCAAGCGTGGTCATGTTGGCAAAAACTCCCGCTTTTTTTACTTGTAAAGTCACCTGAGCTCCAAGAATAGGTTCAAGAGTCATTGCGTCGAATATTTTCCCATATGGATCCCATCCAATTTTTACACAATCCTTTTCCGCAGTTTCAAAATCAAATGTTCCAAGCTGTTGTCCGCCCACAGCACCAACTGCACTTTGTGTTGGATTCCAGTAATTGAGTGCATACCATGTGCGCATATGTCCTTGAGGGGTCGCATCTCCCCATTCATAAGGACCTGCCCATTCAGCCGGATTTGCAACTGTGGTGCTCCCATCTCCTGAAAATAGACCATGAAATGTATATTGGAAAGTGTCTTTTAATTTAGTAAGGTTTGTTTTTCCTCCCTGACATTTACTAATATCATTTTGACAATATACTTTTATATCAGCCTGTTCATTTCCCGTTGTACACAGTTGACCTCCTTCGGTTGCAAAACACTCTACAATATAGGTCGGCTGACCCACGAGTGGTTCAGAGCCGGGTTTTGCAGAAAGTCGGGCAAAATGACCGTTTCCCCTATGTGGAGTAGAACAAGCTTCAAATCCTGCCGCTTTATCCCAGCAGTGTTGATTTTGTAAACATACCCAACGATCACTCAGTGCGGCTTGACTAAATACTGTAGAAGGATTGGAAAAAAAGAACATGATAAAAAATACAAGAAAACAAAATCTCTTCATATTCTCATGATACTTAAATATAAAAACTAAGTCAATGTTTATTAATAAAATTTACCGTTTATTTTACGCTTCCCCTAACCGGAAAAGAAAAATGGGGAAGTTGATCAATAATGCTCTGTAAATCCTTTTGCATCAAATTAAGCAGGTCCGAGTGTCCGGGTGAAATACTACTGTTCCAATCCTTTGTAATTTCCTCAGCCCTGCGAAGAGGATCCCATGAGTCCAATTGAGCATTGGGGTTTACTTGTGCATCTCTTTTCGTCTCACCAAATCCGGGAACCTCAACCAATGATTCGCCTTGTCCCTTATTGGCAACAAACTTATATAATTTCAAACCCACATGAGCTGCTGTTCTGTCATGAGATACTGATCTCCCCTCAACGGTTTGTGAAAGAGTATATGCTGACCCATCTGGTCCTCTCATATCTATATATAGTATTCGTTTCTCCGGTGCGCCTTGTTGGGGTTCTGTTTTTGAATATCTTGCGCCCCCATCCCAACGCGGATTTTTTTCTCCTGGAGCCTTTTTTTGCATGGTAAGTGTTGTGGGGGTCTCCCAAACTAATCTCTGATTTCCTGCCTGATCTTTTTCAGTTCCCTCTCTAAATACTGGAATAGGTGTTTTTTTTAAGGTGGCAATCGATCCAAGCCCTGGATTCTCACCTGCGCCAATTGTCATATGAAATAAAAAGAATTAATAATGATAAAGTTGTTCTATTTCTTTTCCTTTAATTCTAACTTCTGAAACCATTTCCGCCTGAACATCATTGCAATGACTGCATACACTCCAATATCCATCCAACTATCGTCAATTGATTCGTTTTTCGGATTCTTATTGGCGAGTAGCAGATTTTTTAACCTGTTGAGTTTGTCACTGATCCTATAGGCAATCCCCATCTCTCCGGTATCCATAATATTACCTTTCCCGTAATCTTTGTGTTTCTGTACAAAGATAGCCCTCATCTCACAACACACCTCTGCAAATGCAGCTTCAAGATCTGGAGGAAGAGACTGTTTTGATTTTTTCATATATCACACAATATGAATATTTATAATAAATTGCTTATACGATTTGTTATTCAATTAAGTCCTCCCGAATAAAAAAACGCATCAGCAATTACCGAACCAACTCTAAAAATACAAATCGTTTTTGTCCCTCTTCTTTCTCTTCCCGTGCAACCACATTCTTAAATTCCGAATAATCAGGAAAAAATTTATCCCCTTCAAAGCTTCCTTCCACTATGGTTAAATAGAGCTTTTCAGCAAGATGAATTGTCTGCTTGAATATCTGTTCTCCTCCTGAAATAAACACCTCTTTTTTCTCCATTTCTTTTGCTCTTTCAAGTGCTCTCTCAATCGAATCAACCAGAAAACAGTTTTTAATTTGTGGATTATATGCTACATTTTTAGTCACAATAATCGTATTTCGATCAGGCATTACTTTACCGCTTTTCTTATAATAAGAAACCAATGATTCAAATGTTGCTCTTCCAATGATGATCGTTCTATGTAAAGTTTTCTGTTTAAAACGAATAAGATCTTCACGGATATGCCAGGGGATTTGATTTCCCTTCCCGATTACCCTATTTTGCGCCAATGCACAAATAATGCTTATTATTGGTTTATTCATGTTTTTTTTGATATAGTCCTCCCGACACAGAAAGGGCTGCTTTAATAGGCGGATATGGGTTATAATCTTCAAGCTTAATGTAGTCGGGCTCACATTCGTCAATGCTTTTGAATTCTTTTAAAAACCGAATATTTGGAAACCGTTTTGGTTTTCTTTTCTTCTGTTCTTTAACCTGTTCTAAATGAAGTTCATATATATGCACGTCCCCGAATGTATGAATAAACTCACCCGGTTCATATCCTGTCACACGCGATAGAATGTGAGTTAGAAGCGCATAACTTGCAATGTTAAAAGGTACTCCCAGAAATAGATCTGCGCTCCGTTGATAGAGATGTAGCGACAGTTTACCATCAATAATGTTTACCTGATACATATTGTGACAAATGGGAAACCGGGAAGCTTCATCTGGAATAGCCATACCATATAGATATTCAGGGTTCCATGAAGAAACAATGAGATTGTGTGCATTGGGATCATCTTTTATCTCCTGTATAAGCCATGCTAGTTGATCAATAGTCCTTTTAGGTTTTCCTGCCTGAGTTTTAGCTGAGCTAGGCCACTTACGCCACATTTCGCCATAAATCCGTGGCAACTCACCCCATTCTTTTGCAAATTCTGCATCTGTCTTTAATTTTTCAACAAATTCCTCTTTTGATAGTAATTTTTGACTTTTTATTTTAATTTTTAAGTTTTGAATTTTGAGTTTTGAGTTTTTTTCAACGTATATCTTATACGGATAGTCATCCCATATATGTACATTATTCTCGATAAGATATCTTATGTTGGTCATCCCTTTCAAAAACCAGAATAGTTCATACAAAACCCCTTTCCAGTAGACTTTTTTTGTAGTAAGAAGGGGGAATCCTTTTGAAAGATCAAACCGCATTTGTTTTCCAAAAAGACTGTATGATGCATCTCCTGTTCCGCGATCAACTTTCCGGAATCCTTTTTCAAGCACTTCTTGTAAAAGATTCAAATATTGATATTCGGGATGTGTGTTCATACAAATATCTTAATATTAATAAGGACAACTATAACCAGTCTCATTAAAATATGCAAGAGCTCTCTATCATATATTTTGTCATACTTATTCTTATCGTTTGCATTCTTCCTTAATCCACCTTATTATTTCATAACAACCCAATATATGAAAAAAGTTCTGTATTACCTTTTCGATTTTGACAGTACATTAATAAAATTAGAGGCTCTGGAACAAGTAGGAAATATTTCGCTTATCGGAAATCCAAAAAAGAACAAAATACTTCGTTCGATAAACACTATTACCCGTTTGGGAATGGAAGGAAAAATCAAGTTTACTGAAAGTCTGGAAAAAAGATTAAGACTTCTCACTATTCACAAATCGCACATAGAGCAGGTCGTTACTTTCTTAAAAAATGAAATTAGCACCTCAATATATCGAAATTTATCTTTTTTTAAAACTCATAAGGAACGTGTTTTTGTAATATCCGGCGGATTTAAGGAGTATATTATTCCAATTGTTGAACTGCTTGGAATTAAACCCACACATGTACTTGCTAATGAATTTATTTTTAATACAAAAGGATATGTTGAGGGTTTTGATAAGTCAAACAGCCTCTCTTACTCACACGGAAAAGTGAATGCGGCGCTTTCATTAGGGCTAAAAGGAATTGCAATCATGATCGGTGATGGATATACTGATTATGAAGTGGTTAAAATGAAGGCAGCCGATTATTTTATCGCGTATGCAGAAAATGTATATCGAAAAACCATAATGAATCAAGCCGACAAAATTGTCTATTCGTTTGAAGAATTAAAAGCTGCAATTAAAGAATATGAAACAAATCTACATCGTGGGTGAAAATATGGATTACTAAATTTGTGTTTCTCTTTGCTTAGTAGTCACTCTCCCCCCCTGCCACTGACCTTTATACTGAGTTCCTCCTCCATCAACCCATTCAAATTGAGCATGAACAAAACGTGCACCCATCTCTATAACGACTTCAACCGGTCCATCGTTTTTTAATCCAAATGTCAGCTTTCCACAATATCCCGGAGCTCCATTACCGGTTCTGAGGTTTAATCCTGAACGGAATGTGGTGGTGCGTGGTTTAAAATTCACGGTAATATTGAGTGGAAGATTTACCTTCTCGATAGTTGAAACAAGGAAAAAATCACCGGGCTTAATAGTTATTGTGTTCTTTTTTCCTTTTTCATACGTTGCAACAAGCTTTATATTCGGAGTTTCCCGTTCAGTCACTCCTAAAAACGCATGTCCGGAAATCTTATACACTTCCCCCAATCTCATATCAAAACCGGCCCCTTCGGGAGTTTTTAAATCCCGCTCTCCCAAACCCTCAACTAATTTTTTTTCCCGTACTAACTTGAGAAGTAATGTTGGTCCAAGAATCATATATATAAATAATTAATAACTATACGATACCCATCTCTTTTATATCAAATTCTGTTTTAGTATCAATATGTACCTCATATACCGGAATCCCTCTCTTTTGAAACTTGATTGATTCAAATAAATGAGTTTCTGCCGTTTCAGAAAAAACCTCATATAGATACTCTTCATCGCAACCGGCATGAAGTTGTACTGCATTCTGCTTAATAAGCTCGAATGCCAATCTTCTGTGTCTGCTGTTCATGAGATTCATCTGATGCACAAATACCTGTATTTCCTTTGTATGGCCTTCAATAGATAATCTGGTCCCGGGACAAACTCCATACCCTCCGTAGACAACAAGAAGGGCTCCTTCCCTATGTTCACCCTGTAACACTTGTGGAGTAATCCCTCTTTTAACAGCATGATTAAAATAAGAAAGACACTCTTCGATATCCTGTATTGTTAATCCATACCGACTAGGATCAGCTCTTAATGCACGAATATATTCACACCCGTCCCACATGTTTTTACTGGCATAATGGATACTGTCTGTATGAAATCCCAAATTGTGCTCCCCTGAGACAATATCACACAATATTTTGTATGACGCATCAAGATCTATGTCAAATCCATACCTTTTCCCTGAAGATGCAATAATCATGAGCTGTCCCATATCGCCTCCGGGAATTGCAAATGCAGATAATTCATTTGTATTGTGTGTATGTCTTCCATCATTACAACGGGTTTTCGCACTTTGGTTTTTAGGAATATCAAAGATAGTATCCCGCAAAAATGCATATACATTCTCTTTGGTAAGCAATATACTATTCATCTTAGGGTTTTATTATACAAAACAAAGATACATCATGTTTGTGATTGATTTTCATACCTAAATGAATGTATAGTAAGAATAGACATGATAAAAAAAATGCTGTATTGTGTACTTTTATCGTTTTTTGTTTTTACTATTTTACCCCCCCATACTCGCGCAGAAGAAGGAGCAGCTACGGGTCAAAATCTCTTTTGTTTAAATGCAGTCCGGTGTGATAAAGAAAACTCAGGATGCAGAGTAAAGGGAGGAAATGACCCGCTTCGTGAACATCGGGCACGTCTTACTGTAAAGCCGGGTGAAAGTATTATTCCTGACACCAAAACATATATATTTGAGTGTTTTGCATTTGATGGACAAACACTTTGTACCACAGGAAACAAAAATCTTGACCAAGTCTTTTTTGGCGAAGACAGATATTCAATCATTAATAAAAAAATGGAAGGTAACCGCTGTCATTCTCCGGGAGTAGGATATGAGTTTGAAGGACTCATAAACTCCTCAACCGGTGATACTATTCTTTCTCAAGCACAAATAAATCAGCCTCTTGATAAAGACGCATATCCTCTTTCATCCGTTGGATCCACTCTCCCGCCCCTTGAATGGCAAAGCTGTTCTGCAAGCATGAAAGAGAGGCAGTTCAAAGGGTTTAATCTTATTTATATTGCACCACAACCAACAGTTGAACCCATCGGAGAAGGTGAACAACCAAGTCAAAAATTGGGAACTTTTGTTTTTGATCAAGCTGCAAATCCGGAAACAGACTCAAAAACATGTGTGGGTATCACCTGGGACCCGTATGGTAGAGTGTTTGACAGTCAAACGCTTGAACCGATCCTCGGAGCTAACGTACAATTACTCAAAAAAAGATCAAACTCCCTATTTACACCAGTTAATCCTTACGATCCTGAAGATGTTCCAAGTTCCGCCCTCACTAACCCCTACAAAACAAAAGATGACGGTTTTTTTAGCTTTATTGTACCTGATGGCACGTATAAATTAGCTCTTCCTTCAGAACTCAATCCAGATTTCGCATTGATTTCAGATATATCGATTATTAATCCTAGTTATGCAAAAATTTACAGTGACATATATCCGGCATCAACAGGAGAGGAAATAATCCAAAAAGGTTCCATTCAACATCGGGATATTCCAATTGATACCAAGGGAAAACAATCAGAAATTAAACCCGCATTTTTAGATTATTTCTATGATGCAAACCATCAAAAAGGACAGATATATGTATATGGAAGAGTAAATCTTCCGTTTACAAAACTTCACGCATTTACTCAGGTAAAAAATCCACTGACAAGTACTCCTGTCAGATCACGGCTTCTCTCAACTCAACAAGCTGATAAAATGGGTAAATTTGAGTTTGTATTTGATACCAAACAATTTTCATGGGATGAATATTTCGGTGAAATTGAACTTGAAAAAGTCGATCTTAAAACACTTGAAACAACCGGTATAACGATGAGCACACCTTTTGAACCCATTTTTCCTGAACTTGAGGGTATAGCATATGACACAAATGGGTATCCTCTTCCAAATACAAAAGTTGAAATATATCTTCCTTTCGGAAATAAACCCGCGACATCAACCACAACTGATGCGAATGGACACTTTTCTCTATCTTCAAATCAGCTTCCATTTACTTCATATTCTATAAGGTATAAAACTCAACAAGGTGACTTAAAAATTAAAACTTCGGATTTTTTCATTGACAATGCTGACTATTTGACAACACAAAAGAAAAATCTTAACATATCAACCGCGCTACATGAATCAATAACAAACCAATTACAAAAGCAGCCGAAAACCGGTCAAACTGATTACTCTCCTTTATCAACTCAGCAAAAACAAAAAAAGACCACACAGAGTTCTCCACAGTCACAAATACTGATTTTAATTATCATTATCTTCCTTCTTCTCGTTACTACAATTATGTTTGCAATCGGTTACAGTAAAAATAAAAAACCCTCTTTTTAACCTGCTACAATAAGGTATGTCACAGATATATGTGCTTGATCCTACCCTGAAAGATGGGCAAAGCAAACTTCGTGGGGTAGGGCGTTATATGCAGATTATTCAAGAATCTTTTAAAGATGAGTTTCATTTCGTAAGTTCAATAAATGAAGTTCCTAAAACTTCTTCCTTCATAAACCCATTTTTTAATCCTGTCGGAACAAACAATATAAGAAAAAGGGTGGCACAAAAACAAATTGCGGTAATACACGATGTGATTCCTCTTTCCTATCCTGCTCATTTTCCTTTGGGGATGAGGGGTACTATTTCATACCTTCAAAACATACATGCACTCAAGCATTATGATGTAATTGTAACTGATTCCTATAGGAGCAAAGATGAGATAGTGAAACTACTACACACCCCACAAGAACGCATATATGTCATTTACCCCACACTCTCTTCAGTATTTATACAGTCTTCTTCAGATGAAGTGTCGCCTATTCCCAAACATATACAAAAACCATACTGTATATATGTGGGAGATGCCACATGGAACAAAAATCTATACCACTTGGGACAAGCGATTAAAAAAGGAGAAACCCCCTGTGTGTTTGTAGGTAAAGCATTTACCCTGAAACCTACAAATAATCCCTGGCAAAGAGAATTTGTCCGATTTCATGAGCTTGCACACAATGATGAACGATTTATCTTTACGGGCTTTGTTACCGATACTGAGCTTATAAATCTGTATAAAAACGCATCGCTTAATCTACTTCTTTCGTATGACGAAGGGTTTGGCTTTTCCTATCTTGAAGCATCTTCAGTTAGCTGTCCCTCACTTCTTTCAGATACACCAATTTTTCGTGAAATTGCACAAGAACATGCATATTTCGTATCTCCTCACCATCCTGATTCGATCAGTTTAATGATTGAGAGATTAGTTTCATCTCCTTCAAATCTTTCCCTCATGGGAACACAAGCACAAAAACAATCTCAAAAATACACGGTGGAACAATTCAAAAATGATTGGTTACATATTCTTCACGATATCTAAATGGACCTTTTTTTGTATATCCTTATTTCTCTTGTTTATATCATGACTATTCACTTTGCTATCGCCATAAAGGGACAGTTTAATCTGTTTCTGATGACGGGTATTTTTGTTCTTGGGGCTTTGCTGGGCCATTTTTTAAATGCCTACGATGCCGGGTTTGTTCTTGCAGTCGTTTCTTCACTTATATGGTGGTAGTGAAAAAAGAGTGAGTGAATTGCTATATATTTGTGAAGCAACTTTTTCAATTTCTTCATTAAGAATTTGGGCAACAAAAGCAAGTATG
>CAZYXQ010000040.1:0-9132 GCA_964651235.1 uncultured Gammaproteobacteria bacterium | reverse complement strand
CCATATCAAAAAACAAGAATATCAAGAGAGTAATACATTTACCCCTACAATCTGGAGACAATAATGTGCTCAAACGAATGAATCGATGGTATACCAGAGAACAATATCTGCGTTTGATCGAAAAAATTAAGCAACATATACCTCAAGTAAAAATTACAACCGACATAATAGTCGGTTTTTGCGGTGAAACGGATAATGAATTTCAAAATACCGTTGATCTTGTCAATCAAGTTAAATTTGAAAAAGCATATGTTTCCATCTATTCCAAACGACCCTTTACAGTTGCTACAAAAACGATGCAAGATGATGTTCCTTACTCAATAAAAAAACAAAGATGGAATATACTTGAAAAAATCATATATAAGCCTTCGGGCAATACTAGTCTTTCAAAATAATTGATATAATAATACTTATGAAACTACTCGTTACAGGCGGTGCTGGATTTATCGGTTCAAACTTTATTCTGTATTGGCTAAAAAAATACCCTGAAGATACCATAATAAATTTGGATAAACTTACCTATGCGGGAAATCTTGAAAATCTGAAAGAGATTGAAAAAAAATCAAACTATACCTTTGTTAAAGGAGATATATGTAATCAGGAACTCGTTGATTCGTTAACTTCCCAAATTGATACCATAGTCCATTTTGCAGCTGAAAGTCATGTTGACCGATCTATCATGGATGCTTCTCCATTTATCAAAACAAATATCGAAGGAACATTTGTATTGCTTGAGGCTGCGAAAAAAAACAACATATCGCGATTCCATCATATTTCGACCGATGAAGTATTTGGTTCCTTACCGCTAAACAAAGATGTAAAATTTACAGAACATACTCCTTACGACCCGCGAAGCCCTTATTCTGCATCAAAAGCCTCATCTGACCATCTTGTGCGGGCATATCATACGACATACGGAATTCCCATCACAATATCAAATTGCTCAAATAATTTCGGTCCTTATCAGTTTCCGGAAAAGCTCATACCGTTAGCAATTACCAATATCATTGAAGGAAAAAAAGTACCCATTTATGGAGACGGACAATATACGAGAGACTGGCTCTATGTAGAAGACCATTGCCAAGCTATAGATATGATATTGAAAAAAGGCGAAATAGGTCAAACATATCTTGTGGGAGGACTTACCGAGGATATATCAAATAGCAGTATAGTTAAAAAAATTCTCGCACTGATGAATTCAGATGAATCATATATTGAATACGTTAAAGACCGACCGGGACATGATCGAAGATATGCAATTGACTGGTCAAATACAGAGAAAAAAATCGGATGGAAACCACTCCACACATTTGATCAGGCACTTAGAAAAACAGTTGATTGGTATGTGCAACACAAAAACTGGTGGAAACGAATTAAATCTCAAGACTATCAATCGTATTATTAAAAACTCTATTACGGCTAAAAAAGATTATACAAATGATAAAAGTAGCAATAACTGGCTCAAGTGGACTAGTTGGATCCCGAATAATTGAACTTCTGCATGATAACATTCAGTTTATCCCTATACTCCAATCAAAGGTTGATATCACTGATAAAAATCAATTGTGGCAAGAGATGAAAAACCTTGAGTTTGATTTGTTTCTTCATCTTGCTGCATATACCAACGTGGATCAAGCTGAAAATGAAAAAGATCTTGTCTTTAAAGTAAATCGTAACGGAACTCAAAATGTGTTTGATGTAGTTACGCAAAAAGGGAAAAAATGTATCTATATTTCAACAGATTTTGTTTTTGATGGGATTACTCCCCCCTTTACTGAATCTTCATCTCCCAACCCAATCTCAGAATACGGAAAATCAAAATATGAAGGGGAAAAAATAGTTCTCGGCAAAGCTATGATTGTACGTATTTCTTATCCATATAGAAAAGCTTTTGAACACAAAACAGATTTTATGAGAGGAATAAAAAACCTACTCGAAAAAAAACAGTCACTTTCGATGGTTTCTGATTCACTCATGACACCCACCTTTATTGATGATATTGCATATTCATTACAATATCTTATGAACAATTTCTCTCCCGAAGTGTTTCATATAGTTGGTTCAACTGCACTTTCACCATATGAAGCGGCTCTTGCTATCGCGGATTTCAACCGACTTGATTCTACACTCATCCGCCCAGTTTCATATAGTGAATATTTTAAGGGAAAGGCAAAACGCCCGAAATTAAGCCATATGAAAAGCAATACAAATACATTTTTTCCCATGAAAAGTTTTGAAGAAGGATTAAAAATTATATTTACATCATGATATGACAATTACGGTGGTCGGACACGGATATGTGGGGTTGGTTTCAGCTTGTTGTTTTGCGGACTTTGGCAACAACGTATGGGTTATCGGACACACCGATGAAAAACTACAACGACTTCAAAGCGGTGATCCGATCATATATGAACCCGGACTGGAAGAATTATTGAAAAAAAACATCCGAGCCGGGAGACTGCATTTCACCAACCAATACAAAACCGCAGTGAAAGAATCAGATATTGTCTTTATTACCGTAGGAACACCACCTAAAGATAACGGTGATGCAGACCTAAGCGCAGTATTTGAAGTAGCTACGCAGATTTCACAAAATCTTAAAAAAGGCTTTACTGTAATTTCTTGTAAAAGCACTGTGCCTGTTGGAACAAATAAAAAAATTGAAGAGCTGATAACTCCTTTAGTTTCTAAAGATGCTCATTTTGCCGTTGCATCATGTCCTGAATTTTTGCGTGAAGGTTCTGCAATATCTGATACTTTTTTCGCCGATAGAGTTGTTATCGGCTCGGATTCAAAACAAGCAATTGACCTTCTGCTTAAACTGCACACTCCTATTAACGGAAAAAAAATCGTTACCGATCTTCCATCAGCTGAGCTAATAAAATACACGGCAAATGCCATGTTAGCCGTAAAAATATCATTTGCAAATCTCATTTCTTTTTATTGCGAAAAAACGGATGCAGATGTTGAACAAGTACTCAATGCAGTAGGACTTGATAAACGTATAGGCCGAATATTCATGGATCCGGGGGTTGGTTATGGTGGATCTTGCTTTCCAAAAGATGTTAGAGCCCTCATTAGTACAGGAAAACACCTTGATATTCAAACACAGATGCTTGAAGCAGTTGAATCAATAAATCATCAAACGAGGATTAATTTTCTCAATAAAATACTTACTCATACTCGTGGAAAACGTATTGGTATCTGGGGATTAAGTTTTAAACCAAATACCGATGATATTCGTTTTGCACCATCACTTGATGTAATTGATGAACTCCTCAAGCAGGAGTATACTTTGTATGTTTACGATCAAGAAGGAATGGATAATATAAAAAAGAAATATCAAAACCAACTGTTTTACTGTAGCTCACCCTATGAAGCGGCTAAACAGGCTGATGCGCTTGCAATACTCACTGAGTGGAATGAATTTAAACAGATTAATCTTGAAAAGGTTAAGTCTATTATGAAAACCCCACTTATTTTCGATGGAAGGAATATTTATAAACCTGAGTTTATGCAAAAACTCGGATTTACTTACTATTCAACAGGAAGAAAACCAATGCTTATATGATAAAAACACTCATAGCCGGCGGTGCCGGATTTATCGGTTCACATTTGTGTAGAACATTACTGAAAAGTGAACATAGGGTAATATGTGTAGATAATCTCCTAACAGGTTCTGAATCAAATATTAAAGATCTTACCTCTCATCCGAATTTTAGCTTTATTCATCATGATATTACCCGACCTTTACCAAATCATCTGAAAGTTGACGCAATTTTTCATCTTGCCTCTCCCGCGTCACCGAACCACCATAGCCCTATTAGCTATCATGCATTACCCATGGAAACTATGATGGCAAACACAAAAGGAACGCTTGAGCTTCTTAATTTTGCTCAACAACATAATGCAAAATTTCTGTTTGCCTCAACATCTGAAATTTATGGAGATCCACAGGTGCATCCGCAACCTGAAGAATATCACGGGAACACCTCACCTACCGGCCCCCGTTCTGTCTATGATGAGGCAAAACGTTTTGGTGAAACATTGACGTCTTATTTTGTTCGCTCTAAAAAAGTAGATGCCCGTATTGCACGAATATTTAATACCTATGGACCGTATATGTTAAAAAGCGATATGCGTATGATTGTTTCGTTTATCACCAATGCATTAATAGGAAAACCTATTCCCATATTCGGAGATGGAACCCAAACCAGATCGCTCTGTTATATTGACGATATGGTCGAAGGATTAACACGGTTAATGTTTTTTTCCGATACTCGGGGTACGATAATAAATCTAGGTAATCCGGAAGAACACACTGTTAATGAATTTGCTGAAATGGTAAAACACCTCACACAGTCATCAAGCGAAATTATACACAGTGAAGATCTTCCAAAGGATGACCCAAAAAAAAGAAACGCAGATATTACGAAAGCACAAAAATTACTTTCTTGGAATTGTCATGTCGGTCTCGAAGAAGGCCTTCGTAAAACTATTGCGTATTTTACTCATCAGTGAATATGAAAAAAGCAGTAATTGTCATTCCCACATATAACGAACAAGCTACTATTTCTTCACTCATTAAACAAATATTTGATACGGTACAACAAAATACAAAATGGGAAATCCATATACTCGTTGTTGATAGCAACTCTCCGGATAATACTTACCAGGCAGTAGAAAAACTTATACCCCATTACCCCCGTCTTCATGTACTTAAAACAAAAAAAGAGGGTCTTGGTAAGGCATATATTCAGGGTTTCAAAGTGGCGATTGAAAAACTAAATCCATATGTTTTATTTGAAATGGATGCTGATTTTTCTCATAATCCAAAAGATATTCCTGCTTTTATTCATCAAATTGAAAACGGTGCTGATTTTGTTATCGGCTCTCGTTATATCAAGGGAGGATCAATACCTTCAGACTGGGGGCTTCATAGAAAAATATTTTCAATCGCAGCCAACCTGTTCGTCCGTTTTGGTTTTATGAAACTTTCTGTTACCGACTGGACAGATGGGTTTAGAGCAATAAAAGTTTGGGTCATTAAAAAGGCGATTCATCATGTTCAAAATTACTCGGGATATGTATTTCAGGTTGCTCTACTTGATTTTGCAATAACACACCATGCACACATACGTGAAATTCCGGTGAATTTCATTGATAGAAAAGAGGGAGTTTCTAAAATAAACTCATTGCAATATATCATACAAACGATTTTTTATGTATGTACCCATTCCTCCTTCATCAAATTTGTATTGGTTGGATTGTTTGGGTTTGTAGTTGATTTTTCATTTGCATATGTATTTATCAACGCATTAAAAATACCAAAAGCATTATCAAATATGCTTTCTGCAGAAATCGCAATTGTTATTAATTTTCTCATAAATAATTTTTGGAGCTTTCGTCACAAACAAATTACCGGTGGTTTTGTTACTTATATAAAAAAGTTTATGCTTTTTAATTTTGTTTCACTCGGATCCGTACTCATACAGGGTATAGGTTTAGCCCTTTCTTTAAAAGTCTTTGGTGATTATGTGATTCATTTTAGTATTATGTCTTTATCCATCCAATCATGGATATTATATAAAGTCTGTATCATCGCCTTCATTATCATTCCATATAGTTACGTGCTCTATAATAAAGTAGTGTGGAAAAAATAATTTGATGTAAGAAAGAACTATTCTTTTACCCTGGTATATTCTGAGGAAATCCAACCTGTCTTATTACCCTCAAAAGTAATTTTATACCAACCATCTTTTTCTTCCATAATCTCAAAACTGTCACCCGGATTTACTTTTCCTGATTCCGAAGCATTTATGGTGGCATCTTCACGAACACGCAGCCATCCGGTAGGAGTGTCATTGATTACTACTGTTTTTTTTCCTTCATCGGATTTAACTTCAGCCGATGGTGAAGACATCTTAATTGGTTCCTCAAGACGGTAAGAAGGTGATTGATTTGGATCAACGGCAAGCTTTATATATGCATGTAATCGGTAACCGGGAACAATATGTATTTTTTTGGTTTTTCTGAAAAATCCGGGCATAAAAACTGAAATCTCATGATCTCCCGCAGGAAGATCTCCGAGGTATAAAGATGATACTCCTTTTTCGTCGTTGTTTAAGTAAATAATCGCACCAGAAGGTTCGGTTTCGATATTCATCTCACCCTTACTTCGATTTAAAGATTTTTCCGCTTTTGTCATCTCAAACACTTCAACTGAAGTAGAAATATCAAGACTTCCCATTTCCACATTTACATATGTAAGAGTTTTTTTGTTGACTTTTATTTTTTTTTGCCATGAAGCAGTTTGTGTTGCGCTTTCCTCCGGAATAAGTTTTAAAAAATATTCACCCGCCTTATATTCATTCTCAAATGGAGTCTTTCCAATTGCGACGTTATCAATAAAAATTGAGGCTGGTAATGAAGATTCTACTTTTAAAACTCCGGATGTCTGCTGAGTTTCAATAAAGATAAACCGCCCTACAATAAACAGAATAAATCCAAGCACTAGTAAGGCTACGATACCCAACTTCTTTTTCATAAAGACATTGTAAACCCAATAGGCATAACTTTCAATAGAAAAAACCGGATTTTAGATCTTGACAAACTACCGAAAAATGATTTTATGGGATACGTATGAACACTCTATTATTTCTTTCAATTTAATTAAGGCGACTCTTCAGGGAGAGTAATAGGTGTTCTCATGCATAAATAATAAATCCCTACTATTACTCAACCCCTCCGGAAATGGAGGGTTTTTTTTAGCTTACCATTTTAATTTAAATCTATGAAAGAAGTTTTACAATATAAAAATTATCATATATTCACACCGGAACTTGCGATGGCCATGCACGAAAAAGATCTTATGCAAGTTGCCACGCAAGCTTCGACACTTATCAACGAACTGGGAGGAGACCACATGTTTCATCCCCCTCCTGAAATACTTTGTACCTATTTGAAAGCAGGTATGGCTTGTTACGCAGTTGATGCTCTCGGCAATCTGGGAGGATTTATAAAGGTTGACCCATGGTTAAATTACCCAATCGGAATAACTCCCAACTCAGATGATGATATTATTACAAAATTACAAGCTATTGAATCGGGTAAGGCAAAACTCGGTATTTTGGAAACAGGTAGTTTAGTCGTGCATCCAAAAGATCAGGGTCTTGGTTTGGGTACCGAATTAAAAAAACAAATGGCACAACAGGCGTCAATACAGTTTCCGGGAATTCCCGTAATCGCTGTTGTCACTAATGACAACGGACCATCCATTCATAATAATCATAAACTTGGTTGGATCCCGTTTCCTAATGAAACACTGGTAGAAAAAACCGCAATTGATGTATTAGATGGATGGGAACCTGAATCAACCATTTTTGTATCACCGGATACAATCAATTCGCTATGTTAAAATCCAAAATAGTACTAAACCTGATCTATAGGGATTTAAAAATTATGATATCATATAGCCATGGTTAAAGAAGAAATTCAATCATTATTCCAACAAGCTTTAATGAGTCTGTCGGTTAAAGATGAGGTCATTATAGATACCCCAAATCAAGCCAATTTCGGAGATTATGCTACGGGTATTGCATTGAAACTTACAAAACAACTAAAAGAAAATCCCCTATCTATTGCAGAAACCATTATTCGTAAAGTACCACCAAACAACATTATTAAACAAACCCAAGTGGTCAAACCAGGTTTTATCAATATCTGGATACATGAAGCGCTATTTATTACAAATGCATTAAAACTCTCTAATCGATTGTATGATGTACCTCATTTCCACTTTGGCTCTCAAAAAAAAATAATGGTCGAGTTCGCACATCCAAACACGTTAAAACTGTTTCACATAGGTCATATGCGCAATATTGCCATAGGTGAATCTATAGTACGTCTTCTGGAAACAGTTGGAAATAAGGTTATTCGTGCCAACTATCAAGGAGATGTGGGACTACATATTGCAAAAACATTATGGAAAATGAGGCAATATATCACTGAAATGGGTATGAAACATATCAACTCGTTAACGATCCACGAAAAAATTACACTCCTCGGAAAAGCATATGCTGAAGGTGAAAAAGCGTATTCCGAACAGGATGAATTCAAAAATGAAATTCTTCACATAAATAAAATGGTTTATGATGAAGATCCACGCATAATGAATCTATGGCACGAAACACGAAACTGGAGTCTATCATACTTTGATGCAATCTATAAGCGGATGTATTCTTCCTATGACAGGTTATTTTTTGAAAGCGAATGTCATAAAAGAGGAGTACAAATATGTCTTGATCTTCTCAAAAAAAACATATTAACCAAAAGCAAAGGTGCAGTTGTTCTTGATGGAACAAACTTTGGAGTAGATACTCGGGTATTCCTAAATTCACAAGGTTTTCCTACATATGAAGGAAAAGAACTTGCGCTTGCTGAGAAAGAGTTTACTGAATTCGGAGAATTAGACAAAAATATCCATGTAGTAACTCCCGAACAAACCAGTTTTTTTAAAACAACATTTAAAGTCGAAGAATTGATTGATGAAAAAAAGTATAAAAACAAACAACATCATCTAGCATATAACTGGGTCAAGCTTAAACATGGAAAAATGTCGTCACGTACCGGAAATGTAGTTGAGGGTGAATGGCTTATCGACGAAACAAAAACAATTCTTAAGAAAGAGTATAACCTTGATGATGAAACTGCAGAAATTCTTGGTGTCGCATCTGTAAAATATTCGTTTCTAAAAGTATCTCCTCAACTTGAGATACATTTCGATTTTAAAGAATCAGTCTCCCTTGATGGTAATTCTGCTCCATATCTCATATATACATATGTTCGTACAAACAGTATCCGTTCAAAAACATCAGATTTAGAATTTGAGAATAGAGAATATACTCTTAACGAAGATGAAAGAAACCTGAGCAAGCAACTTTTCTTTTTTTCATCAGTCGTACATGAGGCTGCCGTTAAACTATCTCCGAATATTCTTGCTTCATATTTGTTTGAACTTGCCCAGTGTTTTAATCTTTTTTATCAAAAGAATTCCATTCTCAAAGCAGAAAATGAAAAAAAAGCATTAAGAATAATGCTCACCTCTGCGGTTGGTAATACACTTGAAGAAGG
>CAZYXQ010000039.1:0-9319 GCA_964651235.1 uncultured Gammaproteobacteria bacterium | reverse complement strand
TTAGTATTACCATACAATCTTACACTCTTTTTTAGTACGGCTTCGATTCAAATGGTTCAAAAATATACGTTAGATACTAATTCTCAAAACAGAATGAGATGGCTTATATGGTTTGTTATTGTAAATATATTGGGGTTTTATTCAGATTATTCCTTTTTTTATATATATATTTTTTATTTTATTTATTTTTTACATTCTTTAATTCGTGGTGAATTAAGAGAATTGTTACTAGTTTGGATCGGATTGTGCCTTCATTTAATATTCATATTGTTTGGATTAGTTCAATTCTTTTTGAATTACAAAAACATTACAGATTTATTTGTTATGCCCGCGAGCTATTTAGAGCGTAATATTTTTAAGAATATTTTCTATTTTATCAATATTTTATTAGCAAGAACAAACAGCTTATATTTAGGTTCTTTTCTCTTTATTAGTCTTATTTTATTCATCTTTTTTATAAAGAAAAATGAGATTGGAAAGGAAAAACTCCGAACTTTTTTCGAAACTGTCGCAATGAGTTTTCTAGGAGTATATTGTGTACTTTATAGCGTTTCAAACTGGCTTTTTCCCATATTTATTGAAAGATCGTTTTGGTTTTTTTATTTAATTCTCATATTGCTCTTGGCGGTAACAATAAATTTCCTTTTCTCAAAGAAACAGTACGCTCAACTATTAATTGTATGCGGTGTTTTTTTAGTATTGTATAGTTCGAGACTTCTATTTTCAAATATTTACGTATATGGACAAATGCCGTCTTTGAAGCCCACAGCTCCAAGTTACAGCGTAATTTCCTGTGATGCGAAACTGATCAAAGAATTAACAGTGCTTTTTGAAGATAGAGAAAAAACTAATCGCAAACTGGTGTTTGTCAGTAACAGGAGATATCGATCTTTTTTCTTTAGCTTATATTATTTAAACCCACTATTTCCTTTGACTGATCAGTCTATTGTTAAGGTAAGACAATTGTTTCAGAAAGCGAATATATTTAACGTTCTTTCTGTAGGTGACGTAGAGAAATTTATATCTCAAAATAATGATGAACTAGTGGTTGTTGCCTTTAATCTTGAAAAAAGTTCAACAGAGAAGCTAAATACGATTGTAAAAAAAGGGAGAGACTTAATGCGAATTACCTATTTAAATGTTGTGATTTTTCCAGACGAAAAAGATTGCAAGATCAATTTAGACGGAATAAGATAGTGCTTACGGTGTCCTGTTAAGCAAATATAATCTGCTTAACTTTTTGAATAAAAATCAGATAAAGATACTGGGGGCCATAAAAAAGATAACGCTTTCCTAGTTCTCTTGGATTATGGATGAGTCGAAACAACCATTCAAATCCATTTTCACCGATCCACGTAGGAGCTTGTTTTTTTTTGCCGGAGATAAAATCGAAAGCAGCACCAACGGTCACGGTAATAGTTTTTAATTGATTAATTTTTATGAGTTCAGCAACCAGCTTTTCTTGTTGAGGGCTTCCTATTCCCACAAATACTATTTTTGCTCCGGATAAATTGATTTTTTTAATTAACTGTATTTCCTCATTTTTTGTCAAAGATCTATATATCGATTGTTCCATTTCCACAATGTGTAAGTGTGGATATTTCTCAAGGAGACTGTTTTTTAGCATGAGAAGTGTTTGCTTGTTTGTCCCATACAGAAATATCGGTATTCTTTTTTTTTCAGCATAAGTACATAGGTGCAGCATGAGAGTTGGTCCATATACGCGTTGGGACAATTTCTTACCGTATAAAAATATGAGACTTTGTTTAATCCAATAGCTGTCAGGTGTTAAAATATCAAAAAGAGATAAGGCTTTGGCAAGATTTTGATCGTAATATGCCCTTACTAGAGTTTGTGATGCAATTGCAGATATATAAAGCGGTCTCCTATCATGAATGGCTTTATTTACGACATTGACCACCTTTTGATACGTGCAATATGCGATATCAGTAGCCAATATTTTATATGTAGGTAAATATTTTGACATCATTGATCAATGACCTGTTCAATAATTTCCTTATAATTAACGGATGGTTTCCAAGTCAAAAAGTCACTTTCAAACTTTTCTGTATTGGTTATCCACCATTTATGGTCTCCCGTTCTTGCTTCTTTATCATAAACGACGTTAATATTACTTGATATTTTTTGTTTGAATAAGTGTATTAGTTCCAATAGTGAAATTGAGTTTTTTCTACCTCCTCCCAGGTTGTAAACCTCACCATTTTTTGGTTTCCTGGAGAATAAAAAGAATGCATTTGCAACATCTTTTGCATGAAGTATGTCACGAACTTGTTTACCTTCGTATCCAATAAGTCTTATAGTATTGCTCTCTTTAATTTGACGGACAAGATACTCGATGAATCCTTGATAAAGGGAACCGCTTTGCATTTGTCCTGTTATAACCCCAAGTCTAAAAATGCCTGTATTCATATTGTAATATTTGCCGTATTCCTGCACGTATATGTCTGTTGATAGTTTTGAGACTCCAAAGGGGCTATGTATTGAATGGTCAATTGGGAATTTTTCACTAATTCCATAGTAGTATTTATGCTGTAAATCAAGATCGTAGCGTTTTTCTCTCTCCTGAAGTGGTAATTTATTTACTAAATCGCCATATACTTTATTGGTTGAAGTATATATAAAGACAGTTTTTGGACAATATATTCTTGCAAGCTCTAACAACTGAACTGAGGCGGCCGTATTAATCTCAAAATCAGTGATTGGATTGAGTTTTGACCAGTCATGAGATGTTTGTGCAGCCGTGTGGATTATTATTTTGATTCTATTTTTATTTTGTTTAAATAGACTGGATAATGTATTACTGTCACGTATATCAAAACTATAGTGAGTATATTCTTTTTTATGGTCTTGATATAGGGTTTGAAGCTTGGTCGCATAATTGGTTTCTATATTAAACAATTTAGACCTTTGGTTGTTATCGATGCCAATGACTCTATACCCCTTTTTTAAAAAAAGATTAACGCTTTCAAATCCAATTAAGCCAAGAGAGCCGGTTATCAGAACAATGTCATTCTTCATTATAGAGATAGTAAAATATCAAAATGTTTTTAAATTAATTTTTTTTATTATATCAATTCCTGATAAGATGATTTTATCGTTGCCTTATAGTTTTTAATATTTACAAATCAAAAATGAACCAATGTAGAGCAAATCAATTTTTGTTTTCAAGAAATCGTTTATCGCTTGTTCTGGTGTTTCAACTATCGGTTCTCCCCGAAGATTGAAACTTGTATTTAATATACAGGCCATACCAGTCTTTTTATAATACTCTTTTATGAGTCTGTAATATAATCCATTCTTTCGGGACACGGTTTGTATACGGCATGTGTTGTCTTTGTGTACAATGGCAGCAAGTTCTTGTCTTTTCTCCTTTTTGACAGGGAAACAGAAGACCATAAACGGAGAACTGTGGTTTTTTTCCGGAACTTCAAAATACTCGTCTACTTTCTCCTGTAGTACAGAGCCTGCAAACGGCCTAAACTGCTCTCTTAGTTTTATGATATTCATTTTAGTTTTCATATTTCTCGGGTTTGGTTTACAGAGAATTGAGTGGTTTCCAAGAGCCCGGGGGCCAAGTTCGGCTTGTCCCTGGAACCAGCCGATAATATGACCGTCAGCAAGCAATTGAGCAGCGGTTGTCAGCAGTTTGTTTACTGATAGTTTTTTGTATCTTAATTTATACTGTTTGAGAATTTGTTCAACTTGTGTATCGGAATACGACGAACCAAGAGACAGGGATATGATGGGTGTTCTATGGGTTTTGATTGCGACTCTTGCGGGGATGGGGGACACTTTTTTAGTATGAATATACGAATATAAAGCTGATCCAAGAGCAGCACCGCTGTCTCCTGCTGCTCCAAAAATGTACACTTTCTTAAAAGGAGTATGTGTATAGATCTTTCCGTTTGCAAGAGCGTTGAGTCCTACTCCTCCTGCAATACAAACCGATTTCATCCGTGTTAATTGATACAGATGATTCAGCATTTTCATATATACTTCTTCCGTAATTTTTTGGATACTCGCGGCAATGTTCTTATGTCTTATTGTGATGGGTTCTTTCACACTGCGTGGTTTTCCAAAAAGCGTTTCAAAATTGCCGTTCCACATCTGAAAACGTTCCCGGAAAGAAAAATAGTCAAGGTTAAGTGCAAAACTTCCATCCTTTTTTACGTCAATAATGGACTTTATTTTCGAGACATAGGACGGATTTCCATAGGCAGATAGACCCATTAATTTGTATTCATCCTCGTTCACTTTAAAGCCTAAAAAAGCAGTAAAAGTAGAGTAAAGTAATCCAATTGAATGCGGAAAATCAATTTTTTTAAGCGGAATAATAGAGTTGTTTTTACCCAACCACAGACCGGTTGTCTGGTATTCACCAACACCGTCTATCGTTAAAATCGCGGCTTCTTTAAAGGGAGATGGATAAAAGGCGGAAGCAGCATGTGAAACATGGTGAGGAGTGTATTGAATCTTTCCTTTAAATCTCAGTGTGTGGCGGATAGTATGTTCGATTTTGATTTTATAATCAAGCCATTCAGGCATTCCTTTTAAAAACGGGAATACTGCTTTTGGGTAGGTAGCAACAAATGTTTCGATGATTCGTTCAAACTTTAAAAGAGGTTTTTCGTAATAGGAAACAATATCAATATCATCTATGGTTAAGCCTGTATTGTGGAGACAAAACTCAATTGCCTGATAAGGAAAACCATTATCGTGCTTTATTCTTGAAAACCGTTCTTCTTCAATGGCGCAAACTACCGTACCGTTTCTGACTAAGACTGCAGCACTGTCGTGGTAATAGGCAGAGATTCCTAAAATATTCATAGGTCTAATAGGGGGAAGATAAGTTAATCGGGCTTTTTTTATCTTCTATCCAATAGGTTTTTGTGTTGCTTTTTTTGTAAAAGAAGCATGAAAAACGAAAGATAATAGAACCCAAACCCATTCCTATAAAATAAAAAACTGAAAGTACGAACATGATGAATGTGATATTAAACTTTGTACTAAAAACCCTAATGATTCTCATATAATCGGATAAAGAAAAACAGGAACAGGAGAGATTTGTGCGCTTATGATCAAAAGAGTGATTATGATTAGCAAAAGAATAATGGGAATGATCCAAATTTTTGTTGACTTTGTTGCTAATAGTATCAATTGTTTAATTGTTTGAAACATATTCAAAATTTTTTATTCATTTAAAAAATTGATTGTATTATATAGGTTTGCTTACTTGTTGTTATGCATTGTTTTTTTTCGTAATTTGTTGTTCCATCCGGTTTCATAACAGACATCTCCAATATTTGCCATACAGAATGAATCAAATTCTTCCTTAAATTCATTTGTTGCGCTTATATTCCTATAATCGGTTGCTACCCGTGAGAGAAACTGCGCTGCTTCCTCATAAGACCTCACGGCCCATTTATGATAGTACAATTCTTTCACAATAGAAAACGAGATCAGACGGTTTATGGAGTAGATGCGTTCATAGAGAGCGAGGGCTTTTTCATACGCTTTATGGCTACTGTAATATTGGGCTGAAGTAACAATGATTTGAATATCATAAGGGGCGAGTTGATTTGCAGTTGTAATGAATCTTTCAGCCGTTTGAGAGTTTGTTTCCTGGTTTATGATTGCAATATAAGCATCTTTATTCAGAGGGTACCATTTCAATGCTTCAAAGGGAAGATTCTGTTTCAGAAAAAACAAACTGTTAAAGGTGCAGAGAGCATACAGTAATAACAAACCGTTTATCAATCCATTCACCCAAAGAGGGAGAACAATATTCTTTTTTTCCTTTAATGACAACGCTGCACATATGAAAAATAACACGATAAAAAAATGAATTTTATACGTGTAGTCGGTTTGAAAATTGATGAAAAGATACAGGAACAAATATCCAAATGGAGATCTTGAAGCAATACCTTTATAAATTACCCATAAACAAAACGCAATGAAAAAAATACCCGTAATAATTCCTTGTTCGGTAAGCACCTCGAGGAGTATATTATGAGCAGAGTCGGTAATATCGTTTCTTGTATTGTATTCTTTTGAGGCGAGAAAAAAATTGCCGCCGCCTATGCCAAAAAAAGGATGTTTTTGAATTGATTTTATAGCTTGTGAATAATATGTGGGTCTACTCGCAATGAGGCCCCTAGGAGTAAATGTAATCAGCTTAAGGGTTTGTTGTTGTATGAAATACCATGGTGAGTTTTTATTCAAATCAGCAGAGCTGATGAGAAAAGCGAATAGTACGGTAATAAAGAGAAACATGAACCCTACATATAATAACTTCCGGTGGATGAAGCGGTATTCTCTCGCAAAGAAAATAATAAGAGTGATAAAAAGAGCAAGATACGCGGATCGGGAAAAGGATGTAATAAAAAAGACAAATACGATCACGGATAATAGTATATATCCACCTTTCTTTTTCCGTTCAGTCTGTACTAATAGAAGCAGTAAGGTGAGACCAAGAAAATCTCCCAGGTGATTATGTAGCTGATATATTGCCAAGACGACCTGTTTTTCAGTATAGGGAATTAATGCTTTGATGTCTAAAAAGGTAAACAGGGGTAGTACGAGTGAATAGAGGATAAAACAAAATGAAAGGACATAAAGGCACGTCTGCATGATCTTTGAACCCTCGATTCCTATACCGTAAAAAAAAATAAAAATAAAAAAAAGAACAAAAGAAAACACAAGATATTCAAACGAGATTGGTTTATCAAGAGAAAAGAAAAAAAAGGAAATGTTCGATCCAAGCAGATAAAAAATCAGAAAATAAGAAGCGGTTCGGGGGATAAGAAAGGTGGAGGATTCGCGTTTAAAAAACATAAGATAGGCGTATAAAATCACGGGCATGGAGCAATAATAGAAGAGATAGGTTTGAGTATTTATATGAATACCAATTCCCTCAAAAAGAGCTGGTAATAAAAACGCCAGAACCAGTACGATGTTTCTATTCATTCACATCTATAATAGTATACGATTGACACCGTATATACAATTTGCTACTCTAGTTTTAAGATATGCCGAAATTGCAAAGGACACTATCCTCTTTAGTTATTCGAGTGATTTTTTTTATTTTGTTTTTCCTTTTTTTGGTAAATACGATCTCTTCTGTTGAAGCGTATTACACATGCGGACAAAACTGTTCTTTAAATCCCGCAAATTGTCAAGCAGGATTAACTTGTAGCAGCAGTGTGTGTGGAATTATGGCTGATACGTGTTCTGGTGCCACCTGTGTAAACAATGCAACGTGGAACGCATCAACATGTGTAGACACTTGTACTAATCCCGGGACGACACGCAGCGCTTCTTGGGGAACCTGTAGTGCAACCTGTGGTAACGGGACAATGACCTGTAACTGCGGATCGCAAAATAACTGTGCGGTAGCGTGTACGAGCCCGGCAGGTGCCTGTGGTAGTACATCAGCTTGTTGTGTAGATCAGGCACCAAACAGTACTCCTTCAGTTATTTCAGTTACTCAGAATCCGTGTAGCTCGCCCCCTTCAGTTTTGGTTACATGGAGTTTTTCAGGATCACTTCCCGGATGTGGTGAGGCGTGGGGATATGATTGTAATTCACAAAATAATACATTTAGAATCGAGTTAAACGGATATCCCGGTAATACGCTTTCAGGCATCTCATCGGCTGCAACAACAAGCAATTTTACTACTCCAGACTGGGGTTCCTATAGTTTACGGGTATGTGCAGATAATAGCGCACTCTCCAAGTGTTCCGCCTGGTTCCCCTTTACTATTACTGCCCCTGTTTGTGGGTCATACGGTCAATCCCAGACCAGTAGTCCGGTGACAGCACCGGCTAATTGTTATGCAGAGTTTCCCAGTCTTAGTGCAAGTCATGATAGCTGTTCTGATGAAACCCAGTTTTACGTTATGGGGGGAGGTGTGCAGGCATGTGCAAGTGGTTGGCTTCCTGCACAACCGGCCACCTATGCGTCGTGTACACCCGCAACAGGATCGTATCGTTGGAATGCGCGAAGTCGTGATGCGGGTCCTGCTCCTTATACATGTATAAGTCCGACCATTGCGCCCACTCCACCTGTTGGGCAATCGATCAATATCGATATTACCGCACCCACACCTCCAAGCGGTACTTTTTTAACTCCTGTCGCGGATGCATCTTGTCTTACGAAATATTTTTTAACCTATGATTGGAATACAACAACCGACACAGGGTGTGCGGGGTTATATCCGGCCACTTCATATCAGGGTCAGATTGCAACAGATGCTCTTTTTTCCAGTGTTGTTGATGACACTGGTTGGACAGGATCTACTCAATTAACAACAAGCACCTCTTATGATAGCGGAACAACAATTTATGGCCGATCAAGGGCACGAGATAGTGTGGAAAACACCTCAGCCTGGTATACAGCTGCGGGTACAACGATTATCATTCCTACTCCTACAGCATATCCCACCATTTATTTATGGGGAAACTATATCGAAGACACGGCAACAGATCCATCAAATGAGATTTGTGGCGGGACTATGACAATTAACCCATCGGAATTGTCGATATCCTTAAGTATTAACCCACCAGAGGGAACAAGTTATACCTGTAATGTTGGAGCAACTCAATATGATTGTTATATCACCGTGCAAAATCAAACCACAGATTGTGTGGTACCGAATCATACGATCATTCCTAACTTTACATACGGAGGATACGAGACAGTCGAGTACAGAACTGCAACTACTTGTGGCGGAAATCCCGTACCTTCAGTAGACGTAGTTTCTGACGGAAGTGTTCCTGTTCCTACTCCTGCATCTATCTTTTTCAGATATGGATCACAAAGTTGGTTTAAGACCACTGCAACAAGTTTTATTAATAAACAACAGAGAAACAATATCATTCCCAACTTGACCGCATCATTTGATGGGGATGATTCAGTGGTTGCTCCGAACAATAAATACCTTATGTTGGGAAACGCAGGAGCAGCCTTATATGGGACTAGTAAATCAATTGATCTAGGTCCAAATGCTACGCTTGGATTTTCTGAGCATAATTGGTCAAACGGAAGCTATGATGCCAACGCATTATATACCCCCCTCAAATTTGCAGATTATGTCAAATCACGCAAACAGTACTTTACCATAAGTGATATCAGTGAGATTACTACAGACGGTATCTATTATTCTTCATCCGATTTATTCATAAATGAGACAAATAAGAACGTATTTAATAACAGAAAAGTTATCCTTCTTGCAGATCAGAACTCAGTAACGATACAGACGGTGGGTGCAACTCCTGAACTAAGTATTTTTTCTCCGAC
>CAZYXQ010000038.1:0-9391 GCA_964651235.1 uncultured Gammaproteobacteria bacterium | reverse complement strand
TCCCATATCAATCCCCTCAAAGGGATTGGCTGATCCACCGGATGAAGAATAGGTGTAGGTAAACGGTCCATAACCTCCAAACGGATTACCGTCTCTTTGCGCAGCTGATCCAAATCCGTTTCTCTCAAACGCTTCTTTTCCGTATTGATCATACAGTTGCTTTTTTTTTGGATCACTCAAAACTTCATATGCGCGATTGATCTCTTTGAATTTCTCTGTTGCTCCTTGTGTTTTGTTTCTGTCAGGATGCCATTTGAGTGCAAGTTTACGATAAGCAGTTTTTATTTCTGTATCAGTTGCATTCTTTGTCACTCCTAATACCGAATAATAATCCATATATTTTGTTAAAAAACCTGAGACGTGAAAGATTCACGTCTCACAGTTATAATTATTAGCAAACCTTTACTGCTATTTATTTCACTACTTCACCTTCTTCTACATCTTTTTTAGTTTCATCCTTTTGTTTTGATTCAGGACTTTCAGGTTGAGGGCCACCCGCACTTCCCGGTTGTGTATACATATGCTGTCCTATTTTTTGAAGAGAATCGGACAAATCTTTTGTCTTCTGTTCAATTATGTCTTTTTCCCCTTTATCTTTTACGTCTTTTAGATCCTTTATTTTTGCCTCTATCTCTTGCTTAAGCTCTTTGGGTGCTTTATCTCCTGCGTCTTTAAGTGATTTTTCACTTACATATATAAGATTTTCTGCTTTATTTTTCACTTCAATTTTTTCCTTTTCGGCTGCATCTTCAGCTGCATGTTTCTCTGCTTCCTCCTTCATCTTTTCAATTTGTTCTTTAGTTAGTCCTGTTGAACCAGTAATTTTAATAGCCTGAGTTTTCCCAGTTGCTTTATCTTTTGCCGTAACCGTAAGAATCCCACTTGCATCTATGTCAAATGATACTTCAACCTGAGGAACTCCACGTGGTGCAGGAGGAATACCATCCAGGATAAACCGTCCGAGTGATTTATTATCCTTTGCCAATGGTCTTTCTCCTTGGACAATATGAATCTCTACTTGAGTCTGATTATCACCTGCTGTTGAAAAAATCTCAGATTTGGTAGTCGGAATCGTAGTGTTTCTTTGAATAAGTGGGGTTGCAACTCCACCTAATGTTTCTACACCTAATGTAAGAGGTGTTACATCGAGGAGCACCACATCTTTCGTTTCACCAGTTAAAACTCCTGCCTGTATTGCAGCGCCAACCGCTACTACTTCATCTGGGTTAACCGATCTATTTGGTTCTTTCCCAAAAAATTCTTTAACTTTTTCAAAAACCATAGGCATTCTTGTCATACCTCCCACCAACACCACTTCGTCAATCTTATTAACCTCAACCCCCGCATCTTTCAAACATGCCCTTACCGGTTCAAAAGTGTTAAGAATTAAGTGTCCAATAAGAGCTTCAAGCTTCGCTCGGCTTAATTTCATAACCATATGTTGCGGTTGATTGTCTTTCACTGTTATAAACGGGAGATTTACTTCCGCCTCAAGTGAAGAAGAAAGTTCAATTTTTGCTTTTTCCGCTGCATCCCGTAACCGTTGAAGAGCCTGAGGGTCTTTTCTTAGATCAATTCCGTTTTCTTTTTTAAATTCGTCGGCCAAATAATCAAGGATGATTTTGTCAAAATCATCACCACCCAAATGAGTATCTCCATTAGTTGCTTTAACTTGAAATACACCCTCTCCCAACTCTAGTACGGTAATATCAAATGTACCCCCTCCTAAATCATAGACCGCTATCGTGTGTGCGTGCTTCTTGTCTAGACCGTATGATAAAGCTGCAGCAGTCGGTTCATTGATAATCCGCACCACCTCAAGTCCGGCAATCTCCCCCGCTTGTTTTGTCGCTTGACGCTGTGAATCATCAAAATATGCCGGTACCGTTATGACTGCTTTTTCCACTTTTTCTCCCAAATAGGCTTCGGCGTCTGATTTAATTTTTTGAAGTATCATGGCTGATAGCTCCTGAGGGGTATACGTTTTTCCTGCAACTTCAACCGCTGCTGCTTCGTCTTTTCCCTCTACAATTTTATACGGGAGCCATTTCGAATCCTGTTTAACGGAAGGGTCAGAGTATCTTCTTCCTACAAGACGTTTAATGGAAAAAATCGTATTTTTAGGATTTATTGCCATCTGTCGTTTAGCCACATCCCCCACAACGCGTTTCACCGGATCAACAACGGATGGAATTACATTCCTTCCTTCTTGAGAATGGATTACTTTTGGTTTTCCTCCCTCCATAACCGCAACACATGAATTTGTTGTTCCAAGATCAATACCTATGATTTTTGACATATGAGTAATTAATTTAATTAATAATTAATAATTAATATAAATGACTTTTCAACTTTTTTTTGAAACTTTTACCTGCGCAATTCGAATAACTGCATCATTTAGCATATATCCTTTCCGAAATACTTCAATAACCGTATTTTCACGTTCACCCGGTACAATATCGATAGCTTCTGATGTGTATGGGTCAAATTCCTTACCCAATACTTCAATTTCTTTCAAACCTTCATCACTTAATACCTTTATGAAAGAGCTTTTGATCATTTGAAGATTGGAGTCTTTTACAAAGATCTCAGCTTTTTCAAGATTGTCTAAAAAACTTAATAATCGTAATAATAATCCTTTATTCGCGTTTGAAACGAGTTCTTTTTTCATAAATTCAACCCGTTTTTCAAAGTTTTGATAGTCAGCTAATGCTCTTAAGTATTTTTGCTTATATTCATCTCTTTCTGTACGTATGTGTTCACATTCTTTATCTGATTTCTGCTGATCATTAGTAACCATTTTTTTATTCACTTTTTTATCATGTTTTATATCTGTCATAGATGTTTTGACTAAATTTATGTACGCTGTTCTTTAATAATATCCTGTAACAGTGAAGAAAAGTATTTTATCTGGGGTGAAATTGAATCATAGTTCATACGCTTAGGACCTACCACACCGATAATTCCCCTCAGATTTCCTGCGTCAAATTCACCAAATACACTCGCACATGACTCATACATAGGGTCGGTAATATCATCGTCTCCCAACACGTAATACACATCACCTTCATATGTGTTAAGTCTTTCCAATATTCTCTCCCAATATTTAATTTCTTCAAGACGCTCAAACAGATATTGTTCAATTTCACGATCAATAAATTCATGAATATTCATTATATTAGTCAAACCTGAATAGTATACGTTTCCATTATTAGTTGCAGCGACCGAAATAAGTCCTGTTTTATGAGCTAATACTTTAGTCGCTTGGGAAAGTAATTTGTGTTGTTCATTACGTTCATCCCATATACTATTTTTATATGCTACTTCATCGGCTGTGGACAATTCTTTTTCCTTCATTAATTTATTTATATAGAATCTGAAACCCTTCGCTGAAGGGACTCTTCCTGATGAAAAGTGAGCTTTTTTTATGTAACCCTTTTTTGCAAGTTCAACCATTTCGTTCCTAATTGTTGCGGGCGATACTCCTAATTTATACTTTTTTTCCAGAATCTCGGACCCAACCGGCTCACCTGACTCTGAATATTCCTTTATGACCGCTCTTAAAATATCTACCTGTCTTTGTGAAATATCTTCCATATGATTATTTTGATAATTGATACATTAGCAATGATAATATATGTCTGCTAATTTTGTCAAGAGCAATTTGTTTTATATGTTATAGAATTTCACAACAAAATTACGTGCTATAATAAATTCATGTATGAAAAATACCCGGTAGTTCTTGCAGTAGCCGCATTCATCATTAACACAAAACAGAAAATATTAATAATCAAAAAGTCTGAAAAAGAACAAGTAGACCCTGGACTTTGGACCGTACCGGGTGGAAAAGTATTACCGGAGGAACCAATCATTGATGCGCTCAAGCGAGAAGTATATGAAGAGGTAGGTATCGTAATATCTCGTTATGATTGGATTGGTGAAGATGTATTTATGAGCAAAGACAGATTTTTTCATGCTCAACATTTTATTTCATTCTTAAAAACAAATCCACAGGTTTACCTTGAAAAAAAACTTCTTGAATACAAATGGATATCAAAAGATGAGGCTCATCAGTTTGCATTCCCTCCAAAAATTCTTAAAAGAATAACAATGCTTAAACTCGCTTTCTAAGATGCAACAACAGTACACCATACACATTCCAAATAAACAAGTAGACGGAATACTGCATAAAACTCCACAAAGAGATAAACTCTGTATTATTGTTCACGGTTTTGAAGGTTCAAAAGATGATTTTGTCATACGTGAACTTGCTTTTGAATTACAAAAAAACGGCATATCTTCTTTTCGGCCTGATCTTGTTAAAAAAACAAACAAGAACGGATTTGATTCTTTTGATTTAGTGAATGAAGTACAGTCATTACACGCATGCATATCTTATTTTCGAAAAGAATATAAACAAGTAATATTAATCGGTGGAAGCATGGGAGGATTAGTGTCATTACTTTCGGCTTTAGACAATAAACATATTTCACGTATAATTTTGATAAATCCTTTCTTATACCTTTTTGGGAACGTTGCCTGGAAATACCGCAAACTTCTCCTTTTGGCATTATTGTCATGTCCGTTTAACAAACGAGTACGGTCTACATTCTCTTATTACGCAACACGGTTTCATCCCCAACACCTATCCATACCTACTCTTATTATCTGCAGCAAAGCAGATAATACTGTTCACTACACACAATCAATAACATTCTCAAAACAGCTGAAGACATCCTACAATCTTATAATTGATAACTATATGGATCATGCTCTTACAAAAAAAAGATACATAACAACTGCCGTATCGCATATTGTACAATGGCTTACATGAATCATAACATCCGTATCGGTGCACATGTATCTATAGAAAACGGATATGAAAAAGCTGTAATAAAGCTAAATCTGATGGGAGGAAATTGTATGCAGATGTTTTCAACATCACCTCGTGGATGGAACAATGCTCATCCTACTCAAAAAATCGTTCGGGATTTTAAACAAACTATAAAAAATGTTCATGTATCCCCGGTATACTTTCATGCATCGTATCTCATCAATCTCGCGGATGAAGAACGGGTTGGTAATTTATCGGTCACTTCTTTAGTGTCTGAAATGACTCTTGCTTCAAGGATGGAAGTCAGAGGATCTATCGTTCATCTGGGTTCGTATAGGGGGAATCTTCCTTCCTCATATGATGTGTCTCGTGATAAAAGATACAGCATACTGATAGATAATATTTTAAAAGTTCTTACTCAAACTCCCAAAGACGTATTATTTATTATCGAAAATGCGGGTAACAAAAAGATCGGTAATACATTGGAAGAAATCGCCGCGATTGTCAAAGATGTAAATGATGAACGAGTAAAAATATGTCTTGACACCTGTCATCTGTTTGCCGCGGGTTATGATCTTCGCACTCAAAAAGGGTTAGATATATTCTTAGAAACATTTGATCGTAACATTGGGTTAGATAAGATTGAAGTATGGCATATAAACGACAGCAGGGATCCGTTTGGGTCATTTCGTGACAGACATGAGAATCTCGGTAAAGGGACAATTGGACTCTCTTCATTCAAACTTATCGTACATCACGCTTTATTGCAAAAACTTCCCTTTATCCTGGAAACTCCTGGATTCGATGGAAACGGACCAGATAAACAAAATATTGATATTCTTAAAAGCCTGCAATGACACTAAGAGAAAATATTATTTATCTCCTTAACTCATGGCAAAAATCAATTGATTGCAATCATCAACTCATAAATGCTTTTTATGCATTTATCAATTCTCATAGTCCCCTTACAAAGGATGAAAATAAAGAAAGCCATGTATGTTGCTTTTTTCTTCCTATCCATGAAAAATCGAAATCACTGTATCTTTGTCATCATAAAAAAGCTAATGACTGGATACCTCCGGGTGGACACATAAAAAAAACTGAGTGTAAACCATTGGATACAGTCCGTCGTGAATGCAAAGAAGAACTTGATTATACGCTCACCAAAGAACCATTACTATTTTCGGGTGGTACTATAAAACACATACATACAAAGACTCAACCCTGTAAAACGCATTATGATCTGTGGTTTATCATATTATTTGATAACAAAATACCATTTGCGTTCTCAAAACGTGAATTTTATGATGCAAAATGGGTTTCGTATAAAGAATCACTCATCTTGATGAAAGATCCTCAATTCCTGCCCGTATTGGAAAGTATAACTCGCCGGGTTATAATAGAATCATGAACTTACCACTTCCAACCATTATCACTTCATTCATGAATACCCTTAGAGATAAAGGATATGATATATATGTTGTCGGTGGTGCGGTAAGAAACCTTCTTATGAATACTCATTCAGACAACTGGGATTTTACTACAAATGCAAATCCTCAAGAGATTCAGTCACTTTTCCCTGAATCCTTTTACCACAATACCTATGGAACCGTATCCATTCCCAGTGAGTCTTTGTTGTTTGAAGTTACCCCCTATCGAACAGAATCAACATATAAAGATAGCCGACATCCAAGCTCTGTTTTATGGGCAAAAACTCTCTTGCAAGATCTTGGAAGACGCGACTTTACCATAAATGCAATGGCTTATGATGGAAATACATTAATAGACCCGTTTGATGGACAGACTCATCTTAAAGAAAAATTAATCGTAGCAGTCGGGGACCCTGATAAACGTTTTCAAGAAGACGCTCTCAGATTAATTAGAGGAGTACGGTTGGCCGCACAACTTGGTTTTTTACTTGAAGATGCAACACGTACTTCTATTACTAAAAATTCCGCGTTTATTAAGCACGTATCATGGGAAAGGATTCGCGATGAATTGCTTAAAATATTGATAAGCAATCACCCATCAGACGGAATTCTCTTTCTTCATAATACCGGATTGCTACAGCATATTCTTCCGGAACTTGATCGTTGTTTTGAAGTACCGCAAAAAAGTCCGAAACGTCATCATATTTATGATGTTGGAACTCATTCTATAATGGCTCTAAAACACTGTCCTTCCAAAGATCCCATCACTCGACTTGCAACCCTCCTTCATGATATCGGTAAAGCAACCACGTTCCGTAAAGATGAAAAATCCGGACTTATCACATTTTACAATCATGAGGTTGCAGGAGAACAAATGGTTACAGAGATTGCAAAAAGACTGCGTCTTTCTAAAATACAGTCAGAAAAACTTATTCGTCTGGTAAAACACCATCAGTTTACGGTTTCTGAAGAAATTACCGATAAAGCAGTAAGACGATTTATTAGGGACGTGGGAAAAGAATATATACACGATATGCTGGATCTTCGGACAGGAGACCGAATCGGCTCTGGCGCAACTCCCACTTCATGGAGATACGAATTATTCAAAAAAAGAATTGAAGAAGTTCAACATGAACCATTCAAGGTTACCGATCTTAAAATTGACGGTCACGATGTCATGAAAATACTAAAGATCAAACCAAGTAAACAAATAGGAGATGTTCTTGATGATATTTTTGAAAAAGTGGTTGAAGGAAAATTGAAAAATGAACGAAAACCCCTCCTTGAAGAAATTAAAAAATTAATCTAGTACGTTTTTTACACGCTTCAATAGAAGTTGAAAAGAAGAATATCATTATCTTGTATTAATATATCCGGCATTTTTTTTAATTTGTTCATTCATTATTAATGTTATTTCTCCATGACCCGGGTATACAATTGTTTCCTCAGGTATCTCTCTTATAAGTTTCCTGATCGATGTGTCAAGGTCTTTTTGGTTTGAATAGGAGAGGTCTGTTCTACCCACAGCTCCCTTAAACAAAGTGTCTCCCGTAAACACTACTCCCTCTTCAGGAAAATAAAAGGAGAGTCCTCCCGGCGTGTGACCCGGTGTATGAATTAATTGAAATTTGAATTTGGATATTTGAAATTCCCCCTCCGAAATATACTCTAATGTATGAGGGGAGAAAATTACTGGTTCATATCCTAAAAAGTGCTTTGCAGTACTTGTAAGTCTTTTAACTAAAAAATCATCGTTTCGATGAATATAAAGCGGAATGTTTAAACTCAACTGTATCTCGCCTGCTGCCATAATATGATCAAAGTGCCCGTGTGTTGCTATCATTGCTGTTAGTTTCTTATTTTGACGTGATATTTCCTCAAGAAGAAAAGACGCATCATCTGCAGGATCGATGATAACACATTCCCTATCATCGGATATAAGATAACAGTTTGTCTGAAGTTCACCAAGAATATATGTTGTTATATGCATAACAGATCTGTAATCTCAGTCCAGTTTGATACTCTTTTTATGTTCTGTTTATATTTTTTTTCAATAGTACGCTTTTTATTCCATGGAGCTTCAAAAAGAAGAACCTGTATACCGGCTTGTGCACAATCATACGCATAATCAAGATGATCATCGATCATTATCTCTACAGACTCTCTTACACACACATCGGATTTCTTTATTTTTTTTTCATGAGCTTGTGTAACTTGATTCGTATGACATATCTTAACGAACTTTCCTTTAAAATAATTATCCAGCCATTTCTGTGACATATCTTCAATAAATAATGGTCTTGATGTTATAAGGATTAATTTGTTTTTTTTGGCTAATTTTGTTATCCCCTCAACCGCCCCCTTGATGGGTTTTGTTTGAGCAAAATAAGACGATAAATAAAATTCATGAATCCGATCAATCATTTCCGTTTCAGTACAATTCCACAACCCCATGAGATTATAAACCGAATGATCCTCAAACTGTAGGTTGGTTTGGTAACGAATATTATGAAATGAATCGAGCGGTTCGATAATTTCTGCGAGTACAGAATCCATGTCAACTCCTATATTCATATGAGAAATTATATCACTTCTTCCTTTTATGAAGCCAAACAAGGATAGGTGTTGCAACAAACGGCGAAGAATACGTACCGGTTATCGTACCAATAAGCAGGGCAATAATAAAATAACGGATGGTTGATCCCCCTAAAAGCGCAAGTGATAATAACATAAAAATAATTGTCATCGAGTTGTTGAGCGATCGTACCATGGTTTCAGTAAGTGCTTTATTGGCAAAGTGTTCAATATCCCCCCTTCCTTCTGTGACAAAATATTCTCTGATTTTGTCAAAAATTACAATGGTATCATGAACTGAAAAAGACATAGTAGTAAGCACTGCAGTCACAAACATAAGGTCAACCTCAGCTCCAAAAAAATAGGAAATGATTGAATACGTTCCGACAACAACTAAAAAATCATGTATCATGGCTAATATTGCTGACAAAGCATAATAAACTCCTTTAAACGCAAAACTCATATAAATAAGTATTCCCAAAATTGCAAGTATTGAGGCTATAAGAGTTTTCTGTATCGTTTCCTTTCCAATTACAGGACCTACTGTTTCAAA